>JAPLJQ010000554.1 GCA_026388495.1 Deltaproteobacteria bacterium
GAACGGGAGGAATCTCGCCTGATGCACAAAAAGGGCGTTCCGGTCTATTTCACACCCGAACGTGGCATGAAGGCTCTGTGCCAGCTTTTCCGTTTCGATCAGGACACCCGCTCCGGGGATGCTCCACATGAAGCCCCACCGTCCCCTATCTCCGGGCTGATGGACGCCGGGGAAGCCTTGTCTCTGCTCAAGAAATACAGGATTCCCGCCGTGGACGCCGTACCTGCTGCATCTGCACGGGAGGCCGCAGCCCTCGCGAAGAAATTCGGCGCACCGGTTGTTCTGAAGATCGCCTCGCCTGATGTCGCCCATAAAAGCGACGTCGGCGGCGTTCGCCTCAACCTGGACAAACCGGCAGAGGTGCGTGAAGCCTTTGACTCAATCGTGGCGAATGTCCGAAAAAAGGTTTCCGGAGCGAAAATTGAAGGCGTAACGGTGTCGCCGATGGCGAAGCCCGGCGGGCTGGAAGTGATCCTGGGTGTGGTCAGGGATGCCCAGTACGGCCATGCCCTGATGTTCGGCCTCGGAGGGATTTTCACGGAAATCTACAGGGATGTGCAGTTCTGCCTGCTTCCGGCCGGGGAAGAGGAATTCAGGCGGATGCTGAGGGGCGTCAGGGGGTACCCTCTGCTTGCGGGCGTGAGGGGACAGAAGCCCAGGGATCAGAAAGCCCTCATCGCCGTCATGAAAGCCGTCTCAAAGCTTGTATCGGAGCACCCGGAAATCGACCAGATCGATCTGAATCCCGTCCTGGTTTATGAAAAGGGTCTTTCGGTGGTGGATGTCCGGATCTACAGCCGATAAAAAGACGCCTGAACCATATTCTGACAGTTTCGTAAAAAGTTTTAAAACGCCATCTTCTGTCATTACTACGTGAAAATGGGAATCCATAATACCCAGCCGACTGAAGCGCGCCCCGTGACAACGCCCAAGAAAACGAAGCCGAAAGTGGCGTAGGAAAATTGAGGGAAAAACTTCTAGAGGGTAGCATGTTTCATCAATAATATCAAATATTTAATTTGAGTAGTATGTTTGCTTTTCTTCATGTCGGTTTTATATGTTGCGCCTTTCACTCCGTACTGCGCAGACAAGATCGAGGAAAATTCGAATTGTACCGGTTATTGCTGTCACCTACAAGTCAGTGGTTTTGGTGAATGAGATATTTTGAGGATTTGTGTTTGAAATGTTTGCTTAACGGAAAAATCGTCGGCGCAGCGATAGGCTGCATTTACGGGTTATGCTTGTTCAGCTTACACTCGTGTGTCCTTATATAAGGTGGCATGTTCTTTTCTATATTATTGAGAATTTGCTACTTGCTCACATGTCCACAGGCATCCTTTCGAAGTGTTCCCGAATTGCTGACATAGCAAGTCTTGTAATTTCTTCATCCGATATTTTAGCCAGACCCTTCAGCCGAAGGAAAAGACATTCAGCCTTTTGGAAAAGTCCAGCCTCAATTATAGTTTTATTGATATTCACTATTACATCTTCCCCTTTTCTTTCATATGGTTCAATAATTTTCATACTTATTTCTGCCATAAAACCGCTGACTTGCCCCCCGAAAAGTGTACCACATTTAGAGTTAGAGTAAGTCCATCTTTTATTTTCATTGCAGCCATGCCTCCGGTGCCAAGGGACGATACTTCAATGAGCTTCACATCCGCTTCCCGCAATAACCCAATAATCTGCTCCGCTGTAAATCGATTCCTACTCATACTTCCCCTCACCAGTTAGATCCATGATGCCAAAATCCTAACTTAAAAACCGGACCACTTTTCGGGGGCAGGTC
>JAPLJQ010000495.1 GCA_026388495.1 Deltaproteobacteria bacterium
CCTTTTTAAGAAAATGGAAACAGCGATAAAAAAAGAGAGTTCACTGTCTGATGAGGAATTTGAAAAGAATTGGGGTCGGTTCAAGAAATACCACTACAAAAATTATTTAGATAACGACATCTACTGGATATTCGTACAGGTCGCCTTTTATTCTGGAATGAAGGCGGCTACCGTTACCGAAAAGCTTCCGGCAATTAAGAAATATTTTAATGACTACGCTACAGCAAAACATTATTCGGAAATAGAAGTAAGCTTAGTCCTCAAAGATCCGAACACGATCCACTACAAGCGCAAAATTGAAGCTTGCATAAGCAACGCGATTAGATTTGACAAGCTGATTAAGAAACATGGCGCTTTTTCGAATTACATAGAAAGTTTCGGAAATCTTGAAGAAGAGAAGACCATTGATATTCTGAAAAAAGATTTAATGCAGTTTGATTACGTCGGTCCCATAACAGCTTATCATGTCATGTTGGACTTGGGATTGAATGTATGGAAGCCGGATCGAGTAATATGCCGAATATTGTTCAGGCTTGGGTTGATACCCGACAAAGATGATATCAATCAAGCCATAATGGTTGGAAAGGAATTCTCGCGCCAGATAAACGAGCCCATTCGTTATATAGATATAATCATGGTTAAATATGGTCAGATGGGTGATGAAGAAGGATTTGGTTTGACAAATGGCGGCATCTGCCTCGAAAAAAATCCAAGATGCCATGTCTGCGGTGTTGGTGAATATTGTACTCATCCTGTTCTAAATGCGCTGACGTAAGAGTAGTCTTGACGTCGCCCAATCAACCTCCAGCACATTGAATTTATCTTCGACCTCCTGAACCTTACGGAAAGAAAGCTTGTATAAAATCAAATCATCCTCGATAATTGACTTCAATAAAGAAATGAATGAACTCTTGGTAAACTCACAAGTGACGATAGGCGTTGAAAACGAACGGACTGCCGATCCATCTCCGGAAGCATGGCAGGCCTCCCACCATCAATTCCGGGACTGTTTTGCCAGGTGGGAGACATGGATGTAGCTTTTTGATTATTGGCGGAAGCGGTGCGGCAAGGGGGTGGCGAGGCGCCAAGGGCAAAAAACCCGGATGGCCAAGGGAAAGCAGCCTTAAAGTATTGCTTGTTGGCCCATTCACAAAGTCCTGTCTCCCCACAATGCCTCTCTGAGGCCCGATGACCGATGGATTCTGCGCTGGATGGCTGTGAGAAATACATCTTCTTTTCCCCAGACTTGAATTTTCTTTTTCGCCCTGGTGACGGCCGTGTAGATCAACTCTCTCGTCATCACCTGAGTGTCCCTGTCGGGCGTTATGAAGAGAACTTCGTCAAATTCCGAGCCCTGGCTTTTGTGCACGGTCATGGCATAGACCGTTTCATGATCCGGCAGGCGGAGGGGCGGAAAGCTTCTGAGCGGTCCTTCCGTCCCTGGGAAAAAAACCCTTAACTCTCCGTCTCTTCCATCCGTCTCCATGGCGATTCCGATATCACCGTTGAAAAGCCTCAGATTGTAGTCGTTTCTGGTGATCATGACGGGGCGGCCGGAATACCACCGTCCAATTCTCTCTATCAGGCCTTTTTTATGCATGATCCGCTCAATCATAAAATTCAGGTTATGGACGCCGTAAGGTCCCTCCCGAAGGGCGGTAAGTATGCGGGATCGGCTGAAGTGATCAAGTGCCTTTAGGGGATCAGCGGCTTTCAGATAAACGTCATATCTTCCCGTGATCCAGTCTTCAAGATAGCGGAGCAGTTCATTCGGCCTCGGCAGGTTTCTCCAGTGGATGTCGCCGTAGGTTCCTTTTTTAATAAGATCAAGGGTATTGTCGTCTTCTCCAGCGTTAACGGCCCGGCTTACGGCATGAATGCCACTCGTTTCGTGAAACCGGTAGCTTCTGGTAAACTGAACGATGCAGTCGCTGATGCTCTCCGAAGTGGGGCCGGAATGGTTTTCCGTGAAGTTTTCACCCGTCACGCGGCGGCAGACGTCGATGAATGCCTGGGAAAAGCGGTGGACGTTTCCCGTGTCGCAAATATCGCCGAGGACAGAGCCTGCCTCGACGGAGGCAAGTTGGTCTTTGTCTCCCAGGAGGATCAGGCGGGATTGAGGGCGGAGTGCCTGCGTCAACTTCGAAAAAAGGGCCAGATCCACCATGGAGGCCTCATCGATGACAACCACATCATAGGGCAGGGGGTTATCCACATTGAAGCGGAAATAGGGGGAATAGGGGATGGTTTTGAGGAGCCTGTGAAGGGTGGATGCCTCCTCCGGGATGGCCGCTTTTACGGCGTCACTGCAGTTTAATGTCGCCTTTGCTTCTTTGATCGCTTCCTGGAGGCGCGCCGCCGCCTTTCCTGTAGGGGCCGTGAGGGCAATGTTCAATGTGTCATTCCCGCTCTGTTCGACAAGAAGGGCCAGAATCTTTGCCACGGTGAAGGTCTTGCCCGTTCCCGGCCCTCCGGAGATGACGCACAGCCTGTTTCTGAGTGAAGAAAAGGCGGCCACTTTCTGCCAGTCCATCTCTTTTTTTTCATCATCGTTTGTGCGGGGAAAAATGCGATCAACGCAATTCTTCAATTTAGGTTCGTCGAAGGTCTCAATCCTGGCGTTTGTCATGTTTTTCAGGGCATGGGCAAGGCCTGTTTCATAGTCCCAATATCTAAAAAGGTACAGACGGGCGCCATCTAAAATGAGGGGTTTTACGTCGCCGGGGCTTCCCACCACTGGGCTTTTCTCCAGGGCTTTCAGCCAGTCTTTCAGGGGAGGGCAGGTCCGGGGTCCCGATTCTCCAAGCTCGATGGGTTTTCCTGACAGCTCCGCGAGATCAATGCAGATATGCCCATCGCCTCGGTAGCGGCTGACGAGGGACGCCGCCAGAAGAAGAAGCGCATCGTTCGTTCCGTCGAGTCTGCCGATGAACCGGGCGAACCGGTAGTCGAGCTCTGAGAGGAATTGGCGTTCATACAGGTTGTCGATAGTAGCTTCGTTCATGTTAGACCTTTTTGGAAATATCTGGATTCCGGGTCAAGAGACTGTGTCGTAATTCTCTTTTTTGTCATTTCGAGTGAAACGAGAAATCTTAATGACTAATAATATTAATGTCTTAAGATTCTTCACATTCGTTCGGAATGACATTTCCCCCTATTTTGACACAGTCTCTTCACGGGGATAACAGAAAGAATATTTTCAATTGGCGATCAGTTTGTCGCCCAGATAATCAATCGTTTCTTTTGCCGGTCTGTCCCGAAAAATCCCCGAGTCCGTTCCTGTTGAGGGATCCACGCCCCGCAGGAACATATAAAAGACGCCTCCGAAATGGGTGTCATAGTCGTACCCGGGCAGGCGCATTCTCAGGTACCGGTGA
>JAPLJQ010000469.1 GCA_026388495.1 Deltaproteobacteria bacterium
ATGACGGATAACCGCGTCCTGACCCTTCAAGACGGTACCGAGGCTGTCTTCGTCAACCGGTCCGATGGCCTGGCCGTCAAAATGATAAAGGGAATGGGCATCAAACAGGTGATAATCTCTACGGAGACTAACCCTGTCGTGAAGGCCAGGGCTGAAAAGATAGGGATCCCGTGCCTTCAAGGTATCGGTGATAAATTGGACATCTTGAAGAAACATCTGGCTGAAAATAATATTGATAAGGATAAAGTCGCTTTCATTGGGAATGAGATAAATGATGTTGCCGCGATGAGCTATGTCGGGCTTCCAGTAGCGCCGGCTGATGCTTATCCGGAGGTGAAAAATGTATCTAAGATAGTGCTGAAAACAAAGGGCGGGTATGGTGTTGTCAGAGAATTCTTTGATCTTATCAAGAGAAGCACCAAAAGATGAGAAAGGCGATCTTTATAACTGTCAGGACAGGATCTACACGTCTTCCCGAGAAAGCGCTGCTAAAGATAAACGAAAGATCAACGATCGAGCTTGTGATTGATAGGGCGAAAAGATCTAAAAAAGCGCAGATCGTAGTCCTTTGCACTACAGAATCCAAGAATGATGATATTCTTTGTGAGATAGCAAAAGAAAATGGGATATTCTTCTTCAGAGGAAGTGCCGAAGACAAGCTGATGAGATGGAAGGGCGCTGCTGAAAAATATGACGTTGAATTTTTTGTAACCTCCGACGGTGATGATCTATTGTGCGATCCGGAACTTATCGATCTTGCATTTGAACAGTATGAAAGAAGCGGCGCCGACTTCATAGAAGGCAAGAATGTGCCATGTGGTGGGTTCACTTACGGGATCAAGGTCTCTGCCTTGAATAAAGTGTGCGAGATTAAGGACTCAACCGATACGGAGATGATGTGGGTTTACTTTACTGATACAGGCCTCTTTAAGACAGAAATGTTACAGAATATCCCCAAAGTGCTTCAGCGTCCGGAAATCAGGATGACCCTGGATTATGATGATGATTTAAATTTCTTTAAGGTCATATTCAATCATTTTGCTGATAATCCGGCATTTACATTAAGGGATGTTGTCAAGTACCTCGATGAAAATCCTGATGTTATCAAGATAAATCAGTACCTTCAGGAAAGGTTCTTGGATAATCAGAGATCTAAGACAAAATTGGTCTTAAAGAAAGAGGTGAAAGAATAGTGGACGAAGAAATGGAGAATCCGAGCAAATATCTTGGCAATGAATTGAAGTATCTTGAAAAAGTCCTCAATTCGGAGAGCTGGTCAGCAACCGGCGGGAACTGGAACAATACGCTGGAAAAAGCGTTTGCCAAGAGATTTGGGGTGAAATATGCTGTGGCTATGAATTCGGGTACTTCAACCCTTCATGCAGCATTGGAAGCTGCCGGAATTGGTCCGGGCGATGAGGTAATATCTCCTGCAATAACGGTAATAATGAATTCAACCGCGACCATACACGCCAATGCGATACCTGTTTACGCCGATGTTGACCCGAAAACTTTTAATATTGACCCAATGGATGTGGCGAGAAAAATAACGAAAAAAACAAAGGCCATAATACCGGTAGCGTTATACGGACTGCCGCCGGACCTTGATCCCATAATGGAACTGGCAAAAAAGCATGACCTTATTGTTATAGAGGACAACGCGCAATGTGTGTTGAGCAGGTACAAGGGGCGTCTTGCAGGTACGATCGGCCACATGGCGAGCTACAGTTTCGAAAATACGAAACACATATCATGCGGCGAAGGCGGCATGATCATAACAAACAACGAGAAATATGCGGAAATGGTACGCAAGATTGGCGGCCACGGATTTAAAAACCTTAAAGCCGAGGAAGGGAGAATTCGGCTTAACCAGGATGTGTTCCAAAACCCTCATTACAAGAGACATGATGTTCTTGGATGGAATTACAGGCTTCCGGAATTCAACGCCGCGATAGCGCTTGCCCAGCTTGAAAGGATAGAAGACCTGGTAGATCTGAGAATTAAATCAGCGAAATATTTCATTGATGTCATGGAAACTTGCGATTACCTTATACCACAGTATGTCCCCGAAGGTTATACGAATACCTATTACACGTTAGGGGTCGTGTATGAGGGTGATAAAAGTATAGGCGTTTCATGGGAAGAGTTCAGAAAAGCATATATTAACAATGGCGGGGACGGAATATACGGCGCTTGGAGCGTAGCGTATCTCGAGCCGATGATCGCAGAAAGGCAGTTTGCGAAAAGATGTCCCTGGGTATATGAGAACGTCAAATATGAAAAAGGATTGTGTCCGGTCGCGGAATCGGTCCAACCCAAGATCATGCAGTTTAAGACCAATTACAGGGACGCGAAACTTGCCGAGATCAAGGCAAAGGTGTTGTTAAAGACAATAAGACAGTTTAGTAAAAAATGAACTTCAGGTGTTATTTATGCGGGGATAACCGTTCAGAAGTGATCGCGGAAAAGGACGACATCCGTTTCGGTTGTTACGGTTCGGACAAGAAAGTGCTCAAATGCATCAATTGCGGCCTTGTCCAGTTGTTCCCGCAATGGACAGAAAAAGAGCTTGACGAACTTTATGCCAAGTACTGGAAAAAGGAGGATTTTAAAGGCCAGAAGAGGAAGGTCAAGCTTTCGAAATACCTTGCCGGGATTATCAGGAAGGAAGAAGTTGTCCTTGAGATCGGGTGCGGTCACGGGGATAACATCAGATTCCTTAGGAGCAGGGGCTTCAGGGTAACCGGCATAGACAAGGACCCGTCAGTTTGTGACGGCGATACGGTCATAAACTCTGACATCAGGGACTATGAACTGGCGAAGAAGCCGGACCTGATATATGCCATCCACCTTTTTGAGCATCTAACTGATCCCAGAAACTTCATCGCATGGATGATTGAGAACTTGTCTGCTAACGGCAGGTTTGTTCTTGAAGTGCCCAGCACGGACGATCCTTTGCTGACATTGTACAAAAACGAAAAGTTCAAGAAGTTCTGCTGGTATCCTTATCATCTTTTCTTTTTCAGCAAGAAAACCGCGCAGCGACTGTTCTCGGGATACGACGGACTGCTGAACATAAGGTTGTTGGTAACGCAGGAATACGGGTTGTTGAACCACTTGAGATGGCTGTTTTTCGGAAAACCCGGCAACATAAACTTTCATCTGCCTGTATTAGACGACATATATAAATTTGTACTGACAAAGGTGTTTGGGCTGGGGGATACATTAGTTATTTTGGGCAACAAGACCGGGAGAACATAATGTTCGACATAGATTTTTACATGAAGTCCTTTGATTTTATGCAGGAAGCAAGGAAAGGAAATATAAAGGACAAGAAGCAAGCATTTGATTTTCTTGAGGGCATCAGGAACAAGGCACCTATTGTTTATAATATAGAAACTACCAATGCCTGTAACATGAGATGCGCAATGTGCCCCAGGACTACGATGATGACGAGAGCCATAGAGACTATGCCCATTGATCTGTTCGGCAAAATCGTTGATCAGCTACAACCACACAAGAAGGAAAAATGGGAAGAATGGGAGCGATTCGTTCAGGAAAAATACAAAATAAAAACGACTGATATGAACGAAAACCATTTCTTCCTGTATGTCATACCAAAGGTTATCCAACTGCATGGATATGGGGATCCACTGCTCGACAAGAACATGGGGGCATACGTGAAAATGCTGGCGGATAAGGGATTCTACTCTTATTTTAGCTGTAACCCGGCGAACATTGACATAGAAAAAACGATGGAGATGTTTGAGAATGGATTGAACTGTATAAAGTACTCAATCGAAAGCGTGGATGATGAACGCCATAAAGCAATTAGGGGGAATGCATCCAACTTCACCGAAAGTTACAAAAAAATATTAAAGATCCTGGACATTAAGAAAGAGAAAGGGTTCAAAACAGTAATTGTCATAACGATGCTCGACCTTAACAAAGAGTGGCAAAAGGAGGATTTTTCAAAACTGAAGAAGCTCTTTGAGAGCAAGGATGTTTACATATACATGAAAAGCGAGGACCAGCAGTGGTACCGGGAAGATTATCACGGCACTAATTCGGTTCACTGGTCGGAATTCTGCAAGCACCCGTGGATGTCGATGACTATCAAATCCAATGGTGAAGCGGCAATGTGCATGGAAGATTTTAACAACGAAATCGTGCTTGGCGATACAACAAAGGAATATCTGTATGATATTTGGAATGGCGAGCGCTACGACAGATTCAGAAGGGATCATGTAGAGTTGGCTAAGGGTATCAAGTGTGTTGAGCGTTGCGATATGAAGCTGATAGGTGACTACCTTGTATGATTTTGAAGACTTTTCTATTCGTCGTTTGTCGCCAATGATAATGACGTAGGAGCGGAAAAATGGGTAAGAAAAAACTTGATTTTTGTGGCCACAGCGTTGGCGATGATGAGCCGGTCTTCATGATTGCCGAGATTGGTTTGAATCACAACGGCGAGTTAGGAATAGCAAAGAAGCTCATAGATGCGGCGTTCGCGTGCAACTGGCACTGTGTCAAGTTTCAGAAGAGAACCCCGGAAATCTGTGTCCCTGAGAACCAGAAAACTGTGATCAGGGAGACGCCATGGGGTAAAATGACTTATCTTGAATACAGGCACAGAGTCGAGTTTGGAGAGAAGGAGTACTCATATATTAACCAGTATTGCCGCGAGAAGCCGATTTTTTGGACAACTTCGGTATGGGATCTGCCGAGCCTGCAATTCATTCTCCGTTATGATGTGCCGTTTATCAAGATTCCGTCCGCAAAGCTTGTAGAAACTGATCTTTTGCGTGCCGCCGCAATGACTGGCAAGCCTGTGGTTTTGTCAACAGGAATGAGCACGGTTGAGGAAATTGATGCAGCAGTTTCGGTGCTGGATGAATTTGCGACCGGAAATTACGTCTTGATGCACACAAATTCTACATATCCAACTCCTCCAGAGGAATTGAACTTGTTGACGCTGAAATTTCTGAAAGAGCGATATGCTTGTGTCGTTGGTTATAGTGGGCATGAATATGACTTGGAACCCTCTGTAATAGCGGTCGCGCTTGGCGCCAGGATTATCGAGAGGCATGTTACGCTGGATCACAATATGTGGGGAGCCGATCACTTTGCAAGTTTGGAAGTTCATGCCATGGACCTCCTGCATAAGAGATTGAAACAGGTTAGCGTCAGCTTGGGAGATGGTGTGAAGAGGTTAACCGACAATGAAATTAAGATTCGAAAGAAACTTAGAGGGTAAGCGGGGACAGTGTGATGGATCGTACAATGGTGATGTCCCGCGTCAGGTCATAGATGAATGATTCCGAGAAAATCGGAGTTCTGCAAAGCTCTCTATAACAAATATAATCTATTTGTTTCTCTGCGCTGAAATCTTGTTAGGCGAAAATACCATCGGTTAAGCTATGATCGAATTATACAAGCGATTTGCCAGTAATAACCTATTAATTCTGGTAGGACACCTTTTTGTTTACGGTCGTGGTATACTGCTGATCCCCTTGATTGTCTGGAGTGCCGGCGTAACTGTTTATGGTGGGTACATTCTTCTGACGACCTTATTGGGATTTGTGGTTGGGATCTCCTCTTTTGGATTTGGGTTTCAGCGCAGTAGGTTTCTTCCTTCTACAGACGAGAAGCAGACGAAACAGATATTATTTTACCGCGCATTTACCTTTCAACTGATAAGCATTTGTTGTCTATCGGCAGTTTTAACTTTCTGTTATCCATTGCTTGATGACATTTTTTTTAAAGGTAGGGTGGCTTTTTCGAAGAACATCATTGCTCCTTACCTGTTCTCATACTTTCTTTATAGTCAGTCTACAGATTATTTTAGATATACCCACAGAATGAATTACTTCGGTTATGCCACGACGAGTTATCCCTATATTCAAGTCGGTTTAGTATTCTTGGCGTATGTGTTTCGGTCCGAATTGACTGTGAATATGTTGTTGTTGGCTGAGATGATAGCATTTTTCTTAGTAAGCCTGCCTCTGGTAATAAAGATGATCGGAGAAATTGGTTTTCGATTTGTATTACCAGATAGCTTAAAAAACTTTATAAGCGACGTAAGGCTTGGTTTGCCTATAGTCCTTGGGTATCTTATGGATGTCATTCTTTCTTCTTCTGACCGCTATATTATCGCTGCTCTTATATCGGTAACGGCGGTAGGATACTACAGCCCAGCCTATGCTATGGGTTCTCTTGTGATCTTCTTTGCAAAAGTTTCAGGAGTTGTTTTACCACCACTGCTATGCAGGGCTGTCGATACCCACAAAGTCGAAAGTGCCTGTACCATGCTTAATTATACTCTTAAGGGTTTCCTCCTTCTGGCAGTCCCATTTACCTTTGGTAGCTATGTACTGGGAAGACCTCTTCTTGCTATGCTTACAAATGCTGAGGTTGGGAACGCAAGCGGCTTAGTTGTGCCAATTGTAGCCTTGGGCACTCTCTTCTACGGCCTAAATGTTATCTTATCAAATGTATTTTTCGTGCAAATGGCGACCAAGGTAATATTTAAAATGAGTGTTTGGTCTGCGGTACTTAATTGCACCCTCAATATCATTTTCATATATATTTTTAACTCTATAATAGTAGCGGCAGTCACAACGTTTATCAGCTATCTGATCGTTTTTATTTTTACTCGCCGAACCGTTATGAAGAATTGGCCGCTCGATTTCTCTATTATCACAGTCATTAAATCTGTTATTGCTTCTTTGATAATGGGCGTAATCTTGTATTCTTTTATCTCACAGAGCGCGGTTGATGTTAAATCTCCATTAATGCTATTATTCGCCATAACAATCGGAATTCTTGTTTACAGCATATCGCTAATTATGCTGCACACATTTAGTCGTAAAGAAATAGCCTTTTTAAAAGTAGCCCTACTACAATGGAAACAGAAAAACGCACAGTTGTCTTAGCCACGGGACCATTGAATTTATTTTGGACAACTGGTTTATACTTTTTATGGGAGTTGTCAAACAAATTTTCAGTGGTTTTAGTTGTGGAAGCGCCATATCAATCAGATCCTTTTTTCCAGAAACTAAAATCATCTATGGACATCTGTGACATACTCTACATGCCACTAACAATAAACAATCCATTCAAAAGACATAAATTCTATTGGAGGTCTTTTGTAAAGATAATTCGAAAACATCAGCCGGTCTTCGTTATTCAGCATAATGCCCCATACGTAGATAATATATATCTTTTCAGTGCCTCAAAACTTTCAAAAAACAAATGTTACGGTATTGTCTACCAAACCAGCAGAATGTCCATGTATCTTGAAGAAGACTACGAGGCCCGGCACTCCTTTGGGATTCATCTGGTTGCTCAGAAATATGGGGTCTCAACCCGATTAGCGAAGTACCCTTATCACGGCCGGAATTTAATATCCTATTTCTTAAACTATTACTTAATGCCACTGATGTTTACCGGACGTTCCTTAAAGCCACATTATAATGTGTACACGGGAAGGCTCAAATGCACAGGAGAAAAATTGAGAGAGAGGATACGGAACAGGTACGATTTTACGTTGACATATTATCGACAAGAGACCAGTAAGATGCAAGAATTGAGAGGATACAATGGTGATTTTGTCCAGATAAGACATCCTGCCGAGGTAGTTGGCAACGAAGTACATCGAATGTTGTATTCGGATCAGGGAAAAAAGGCTATCGCTGTATTGCCGACCTATGGATTTACAAGTCGTCTGATAGTAGAAAAAGGGCACGATGAAAAACAGGTCGAATTCAGTATATCCCAAAAATGGATTGCAGCTTTAACAATATTATTAAACATGTTCCCAGAATATGGTCTTGTCTGGAAATTGCATCCAAACGCCGCAGATGACCATTTGTGGCAAAGAATAACCCATCGCGTAGGCGGGCAAATTGGGAAGATGAAAGTCCTAACACCTCAGGCAAATGCAACAGAATTAATTGTGAACAGCCAAGTTATTGTAACAGACGTGTCCACGGTTTTCTGGTTTGCCAACTTGTTACCGCAAAAGATTGTCATTAGTCTCGATATTTTCGGATACGATTATGGCGACGAAGCAATATATTACGAAGGTGTGCGCTATTTTAATAACTTAGATGATTTAGCATCAGCGTCTTTCAATCAATCTTTCCAAGACAAGAAAAGAGAAAGAGAAAACCTTCCCACGCTAACGCAAACATTGAACAGTATCTTATCGCTTAAGGAAGGATAACAAGATCAAATTTCGACTCGATTAGTTTACAGCCAGCATAATGTCGCAAGGTTGATGACGCGTCCATCCAAAACAGCATAATAGCTTGAATTGCGAACAGGTCAAAAAAGCTTCGGTTTAACAGAAAACCCTTTTCGCTCATTATTCCTCTGTTTAATATCTTGCCTTAATACCAATGAAAGTGCTTACAATTGTTTATGATTTATGGTTGGGCGGTACACAGCGCAATGCTCAGAATTTTAGCCTTGGATTCAAAGAGCGGGGGCACGATGTAGCCGTGTTGTCTTATCAAGACGGCGGTCCGCGCCTTCACCAGCTGGAAAGCAAAGGGATTCCCGTGTTTGTCGGAGGAACAGAAAAGAAGAAATTTGCAGAAGCAGTTGAGATGGCTGTCTCTTGGTGCCCCGACATATTGCACATTCATAGCCATGGCAGAGAGCAACCCGAGATTTTCGATATTATCAAACGACTCCGAGCGTCCGTTAATCACCACCTCCCCATCATCGAAAGGAATGTATTTGCCGTACCATCCTCCTACGTGCAATGGGGCTGTCGGACCAACGGAATTTATCCTAAACCTATGTGCGTGGCTGGCTCAAATATATCAGAGACGTCAAATTTCTATAAACCAAGTAATGCAGCCAGAATAGCGTTTCGTGTTTCGAACAATATACCCCTTGATGCATTTGTTTTCGGACGTATTGGCCAGCCTCTCCATTTAAAATGGTCGCCTATAATCTTTGACGCATTTAGAGAAGTTGCACAGAAAGAAAAAAAGGCCTACTTGTTATTGGTAGGGTTGCCGTCTGAGCTCAGGTCATATTTAGAAAGGTTACCAGGTGAAATTAGAAAAAGGATAATAGAGATACCCTTCATTTATGGCGATGAAGCTTTACGAGCATGTTATGGGGCAATTGACCTATTTATTCATGCATCTGAAATTGGTGAAAACTGTGGCAATGTGTTAAATGAATCTATGCTATGTGAATGCCCTGTGATAACCCTCAGTACGCCATATTCCAACAACTCTCAGGTAGAACAGATTATCCACAATGAATGTGGTTTTATCGTTGGCCGGGTGCAGGATTTTGCCCAAGCTATGTTGACTCTAATGAAGGATGAGTTGTTACGAGAACGGTTCGCAAAAGAAGGCCGTCGAAGCGTACTGATCAGATATTCAATGGATTCAGTTATGAATGCGCTGTTAAGGGTAATTGAAATCACAATAGTTAGTTCAAATAGGGAAGATCTCAGTGCGAGATTGCAGAAGGAAAATGGCTTGGTGACGAATGTTGGTATAAAAGAGATTCTGGCTCTATATAACAATGCGTTTGGTAGAACATCCGCGCTAATTTCGATGTTACTGAGACTCCGGCTTCTGAGGAGTCCTTCGGTTCAGAAAGTATGGCCGAGGTTAGTTAGAAAGGCATTTATGATGGGAATATAAATGTCCATTCTTCAATCTTTACTAACGTCGATAGTATCGCAACACACTGAGGATATGTATGGGGAAACATTTAAATCAACTTGGCACTAACATTAATTCTCCTTTTTCATCAGAGCAACTTGATGTGCTATTTATCGTTCCTCCGCTTTTTGTCTTCATGAAGCGCGACTTTTCGGCATTTCCCCTTGGCCTTGGTTATCTCGTTTCCTACCTCAAGGAGCGGGGTATTACTTCACGCATCTACAACGCC
>JAPLJQ010000295.1 GCA_026388495.1 Deltaproteobacteria bacterium
TCATATCATCAAATATTTTAAGGAAATATTGCATAAAAAGGAATTAGGAGTTGGACCTCAGATCTACAAATCGGTTGGGAAGAGACAGTCAAAGAGATGCGGAAAAGTGGGGCGCTTTGAAATTGCGGGGACGCGATCCCGACTTCTGGCGAATTCAGGTAATGTTCCCAAATTTCATATAGTGATTAATATTGTCATGAAACGTATCTGTGATGTCCTGTTCAGTTTTCTTCTGTTATGTTTTTTATTCATTCCTATGATTCTTGTTGCCTTTTTTGTTAAATTAACTTCCCAGGGCCCGGCACTATACTGGTCAGATCGGGTGGGTATCAATAACACCATATTCAGAATGCCAAAGTTTCGCACGATGAGGCTGGATACTCCTGAGGTTGCAACTCATCTGATGGATGATCCTGAACGCTACCTGACATCCGTCGGATCATGCCTCCGAAAATTCAGCCTTGACGAACTGCCGCAACTATGGAGTATCTTAAAAGGTGACATGAGTTTTATTGGGCCGAGGCCAGCCTTGTATAATCAGGACGATCTTATTGGCCTTAGGTCGAAAAGGGGAATTCATAGACTTGTTCCCGGTGTTACGGGCTGGGCACAGGTAAACGGCAGGGATGACATTCCGATTCCACTTAAAGTAGAATACGATGCGTATTACCTGAAAAATAAAAGTATTATCCTGGATTTAAAAATAGTATGGATGACCGCTGTCAATGTTTTAAGAAAAAGAGGGATTAAACACTGACTTTTTACGAGGGTGTCAAACACTAACCATTTGATAAAATTATGCACCGGCAACTGAAAAATCCAAAGCTATACTTGATGATCGTAAGCGATGCGCTTCTCTTTGCGATTGCTATTACGGCAGCCTATTTGTTCCGGTTTGAATTCAGATTAGATCAGGTGGAAATTAATCAAATTAAAACCATCCTGATCTGGCTCATACCGCTGAAGCTCTCTGTTTTTTTCTGTATGGGTCTTTATCGTGGGATGTGGCGTTATACTAGCATTCGAGATTTCTGGCAACTAATCCAGGCTTGCTTAATATCAACGCTTTTAATCATGGCGGCGATCCTCTATCTGTACCGTTTCCAGGGTTTTTCACGGGCTGTACTCTTAATGGATGGAATTCTGACATTTCTTCTTGCCGGTGGATTGCGTTTCATGATCCGCGCTTATTTTACTTACTTTCAACCAAGCATTAACTCCGATCGCATGGCGGCTTTCCAGAAAAAACACAAAAAACGTATTTTGATTGTCGGTGCGGGCGATGCCGGTGAAAAGATGCTTCGAGAGATATTTGAAAATAGAGAACTTGTCTATGATATTGAAGGTTTTATTGATGATAATCTGCAAAAGCAGGGTCGCTCGATTCATGGCGTCCCGGTGCTGGGCGTTATTGAAGAGCTGCCAGCCTTGGTAGAGGATAAAAGGATTGATGAAATTCTCATCGCCATTCCTTCAGCCACCGGTGAACAGATGCGGCACATTGTAGAACTCTGCAAAGGATGTGATATTACGTACAAAACTCTGCCTGGTATTGGAGAAATTATTGATGGTCGGGTAAGCATCAAGGCTTTGCGGGACGTGAGCTTCGAGGATTTACTGGGGCGAAAGCCTGTGAATCTTGATATTACGGGTATCAGAGAGTATCTTGACGGACGGACGGTTCTCATTACGGGTTGCGGCGGTTCCATCGGGTCGGAGTTATGCAGGCAGGTGGTTAAATTCCAGCCCCGGTCTCTCATTCTGGTGGACGCGAACGAGGCGAATCAGAAGGAGTGCATCGACCGCTACCTCGCCGAGCGCATCCCGATCGACCGCTGGTGGATGGACGCCGGCTGGTACCCCTGTGCCCCGGTGGGCTGGCCCAAGACGGGCACCTGGGA
>JAPLJQ010000094.1 GCA_026388495.1 Deltaproteobacteria bacterium
GGCAGTCGAAATGGGCGCTGATGTGCTTCTCCTTGAAAAAACGCCGACGCCGGGACAAAAAATACTCATCAGCGGCAAAACCCGCTGCAACCTGACCAACATAAAAGAACTCAATGATTTTATTGCCATGTATGGCCCAAACGGCCGGTTTCTCTACAGGGCTTTTCATCGTTTTTTCCGTGAAGATATGCTGGAATTTTTAAAACGCTACGGCGTCGAGACGAAGGTCGAACGTGGAGGGAGAATCTTTCCCGTTTCCGACAATGCCGGTGACGTTGTGGGAGCATTTTTAAAGTGTCTGGGGGATCGGGGCGTCAAAGTACAACGTCATACCCGGGTCATGGGGATTCTGGTAAAAGATGGGCGTATAACAGGCGTGCAGACGGAAAAGGGCGAGTACCCGTCAAGGGCCGTGATCCTGGCAACAGGGGGTGCAACGTATCCCGCGACGGGTTCTGAGGGAGACGGTTTTATCATGGCTGAAGCCCTCGGCCATACCGTCACGAAGCTCCGTCCTGCCCTGGTGCCCCTTGTCGTCAAAGAAATTCCCCTTGCCAGATCCATGCAGGGGGTCAGTCTTCGTAATGTGCGGATGACCGCCTTCCGTTGTTCCGCCGATGCTATTGACCCGTCTCTGGCGCCTGCCTGTGATATCGGCCGCGGCATAAGGAATAAACAGGCTCACGGTCCGGTCATTGAAAGTCGCATGGGAGAGATGATGATGACCCATTTCGGTATCGGCGGCCCCATCACTTTATTGATGAGTCTGGCCATTGTGGATGCCCTCGATCAGGGGCCTGTCAGTGTGTCCATCGATCTTAAACCAGCCCTCGATAGAAACCGGCTCCGCGAACGTCTTCAGCGTGATTTTGACCGTTTCAGCAAAAGGATGTATCGTCGAATCTTGAAAGACCTGCTTCCGGAAAAAATGGTGGATCCTTTCATGGTCATGACCGGCATTTCTCCCGATACGTGCGGTAGTCAGATCAACAGGGAGGAACGGGAAAGAATCATCGGCTTCCTCAAATCCCTTCGCTTCAATATCAGACGTCCCCTGCCCATGTCATCGGCCATCGTGACGGCCGGTGGTGTCTCTCTGAAGGAAATCGAACCGCGGACCATGGCATCGCATCTTGTCGGAGGGCTTTACTTCTGCGGAGAGGTGATGGACATTGACGCCGATACGGGGGGATACAATCTGCAGGCGGCGTTTTCAACGGGTTATCTTGCGGGGGAGAGTGCGGCCGACTATGTCAGGAAGTGAAATATTTCGCTCAGCGTCGGGTGGGGGAGAATCCACTGCTTCAGTTCTTTTTTACCGAGGGCGTTGGATAGTGCCAGCGCCATCGGGGCGATCAGTTCACCGGCATCGTCCCCCACGATAGTGACTCCCGCCAGCCTGTCGTCACAAAAAATGGCTTTTACAAAACCGCTGCCTTTAAGCTCCGTTCTGGCCGTGATATTGGCGGCGTATTCAGCCCTTCTGATTTCAATGTTCAACCCACGTTCCGCAGCCTGCCTTTCTGTGAGACCCACCCGGGCAATACCGGGGTGGGAATAGACCACGGAGGGTACCGTTTCCTCTCTGCAGGAGATCGATCCATCTCCGCGGAGATGACCGGCAAGGGATCTGCCCTGCCGGCTGGCCCTGTGGGCGAGCATCATTCCCCCGGTGACATCCCCGACGGCATAGACCCCGTCCACGTTGGTCATATGGTATTCATTTACGACAATGCCTGCCGGTTCGTAATGGATGCCGCATCGATCCAATTCATCCCGGTGCAGCAAGGGCTTTCTGCCCGTACAGATAAGGGCGTAATCGGCTGTCAGGTCAAGCCGTTTTGCTCCGTATGTCCCAGTGAGATGAACCCCGTCCGCCGTCTCCTTCAGGGTTTCTATCCTGCTTGATGTGTTGATGGTGACACCCAGGCGGGTCAGTTCCTGTGTCAACAGGGCGGTCGCTTCTTCGTCTTCGTGCGGGAGTAACCGGTCAAGAACCTCAATGATGGTCACAGGGACATTCAACTCGGCCAGGAATGTGGCGAACTCTACCCCGATGACGCTTCCACCGATAATGATCATCGATCCGGGCAGGACATTTAATGTCAGGAAGCTGTCGGACGTTAAAATGTGTCCGGAAGGTGTAAGGCCGGGCGGAATGAGCGATTCTGAACCCCAGGCGATTATGATGTTTTCAGCGGTGAGACGGTTGGTATCCCCTGCGGGAGACGTCCATTCCACCTCCCC
>JAPLJQ010000507.1 GCA_026388495.1 Deltaproteobacteria bacterium
GGTCTAATCAATTCAAAGGGGTTGGATTTTCGAAATCCCTCTCGCTCAAGGATGGAGCACATTTCGATGTGGTCAAAACTGACCGTTCAGGCCTGGAGGTCAGGGTGACGGGCTTGGAGAGGACCTTTGTGGATGTCCTCAACCGGCCCGATCTGACGGGGAGCTGGGAGGAGATATGGCGCTCCCTGGAGTCCGTTGAATTTTTCGATCTCGATAAGGTTGCTTTGTACGTCGATCTCCTCGGCAACGCCACCACTGCCGCGAAGGTCGGCTTCTTCCTGGAGCAGCACCGTGAATCCCTGATGGTCGATGAGGCGCACCTGAAGGCTTTACACGACCGGCGCCCACGACGGCCCCATTATCTGGAGCGCAGTCGGCGGAAGGCAGGCCGCTTCATAGCGGCGTGGAACCTCGTCGTTCCTGAGGAGGTTTACGGAAGATCCTGGGAGGAACAACTGTGAGTATCTCGCCCGAAACGCTTGCCGCCCAGGCGGAGGCCACCGGATTCCGGCCTGACATGCTCGAAAAGGTGGGGCTTCTGCTGCAACTGCTCGATGCCGTCCGCAGCCACCCCTTTCTGAAAGACAAGCTGGTTCTCAAAGGCGGAACGGCACTGAATCTCTTTATCTTCGCTGTTCCGCGTCTTTCGATCGACATCGATCTCAATTACGTGGGAGCGGTGGATCGGGAGGCCATGCTTGCAGAACGGCCCAAGGTTGAGGAAGCGCTACAGGCGGTGTTTTCCCGCGGAGGATTCACGGTCCGGCGCGTGCCGGTGGAACATGCGGGGGGGAAATGGCAGCTCCGCTATCCGAGCGCGGACGGCCAGGGTGGTAATCTCGAGGTGGACGTCAATTTCATGTTCAGAATCCCCTTGTGGCCGGTGAAGAATATGGATTCGCGACCGGTCGGCGTCTGGCAGGCCATCGGCATTCAGGTGGTGGACGTCCATGAGCTTGCGGCGGGCAAACTCTCGGCGCTGCTGTCGCGGCGTCAGGCGAGGGACCTGTTTGATTGCAGCAATCTCTTTCGCCTTGACGGTCTTGAGCGGGAACGCTTGCGCTTGGCGTTTGTCGTCTACGGCGCCATGAGCCGTAAGGACTGGCGAACCGTTACCCCAAACGATGTGGATTTCGATATTGCTGATCTGGAACAGCGGCTGGCTCCCACGCTGCGGGGTGCGGGAATTGAAAGCACCAGGAAGGATCATTTCGGCAGGGGACTGGTCGAGGACTGTCGCAATTTTCTGACCGGCCTCTTGCCGTTTACGGCGAATGAAATGGAATTTCTCAATCGGATACTGGATAAGGGGGAGATAATCCCCAAATTTCTGACTGACGATGCGGGTTTGCAAGATCGCATCAGACTTCACCCGCTTCTTGAATGGAAGGCCGTCAATGTGAAGGGGTACAAAAAGAGGCATTGACATAAAATAGCATTGGCGATGAGTCTAAACGCAATTATACTCTACCACCTTATTTACAGGAATCTTCCGCAAATTTAGCCAGATGTTTTGGGAAATCTTCGCTTTCGTATGATCCACATCCTTACCACCCCACTCGCATCGCCGCATCCCGATCCCCCAGGGCCGCCCGCACCTGTTCGTGATAACGAGCCATGAGCTTTTCTTCATCCCAGGCGGCGTCGCTGAGAAACCGCTGGCGAGCCCGGTCAGATCCCGTGCCTCCGGGACCGGAGATGTTTCCTTCCGCCGCCGCCGCCTTGCCGCACCGCTCCCGCCAATAATCAAAAAGCTGCGCCCAGGTCTCCCGCCGGGAAACACAGTCCCGGAATTGATGGTGGAAGGCCTGCCATGCTTCCGGAGATAGATCGGCAGTCCGTTCGTTTTCAACACCTGTTGTCACTTTTGATTTTACCAAGAGTTCATTCATTACCCGCTCCGGCTTGTGAAGGCGGTCAACAGGTCGAAGAGATCTTGTCCCTTTTTCGCTGATATAAGGCACGAACCTTCGTGTCCAGCATCTCGTCCAACGGATAGGTCAGAAGGGATGCGCTTCCGGAAAACCAGTGTGAATCGACGGCAAAGACGCGTTTTTCAAATCCCATAACCGTGAAGGGGATAAGCCTTCTTCCATTCCAAATGAATTGCTCAAGAAAAGTAACATATTTCGTTACTTTCGTCGAGTGATACATACTGGCTTGTCAGATCGTTTCCCCAGAAAACTATCCATCCCGTTGACAGACATCATGCTCGCCCCCGGTCATCGGTTTGCACCGTGGTCTTTTTCCAAACACTAAATACTTGACATTATGGCTCACAACACGTAAATAAATTACGGGTTACGCTGATAAACGTCAAGGGAAATACGATGAAACTCGAAAATTTCTTCCGCAGGCATCCGGTTTTTACAGGGGAGGAGATGACTGCCTTTCTCGCATCCGAAGGTCCGCGTAATTCCAGGACGCAGGAGGCCCTCTTGGTCTATCATGTGAAGACCGGCCGCCTTGTCCGGGTGCGCCGCGGTCTTTACGCCGTTGTTCCCCCCGGGGCGTCTGCGGAAACCTATCCGGTCGATCCTTTTCTCCTTGCCTCCCGGATGACGAAGGACGCCGTTCTGGCCTACCATACGGCCATGGAATTCCACGGCAAGGCCTATTCGGTATATGAGCACTTCACATATCTCGCCGCCGCCCCCTCTCGCCCCGTGACCTATCGGTCTAATCAATTCAAAGGGGTTGGATTTTCGAAATCCCTCTCGCTCAAGGATGGAGCACATTTCGATGTGGTCAAAACTGACCGTTCAGGCCTGGAGGTCAGGGTGACGGGCTTGGAGAGGACCTTTGTGGATGTCCTCA
>JAPLJQ010000278.1 GCA_026388495.1 Deltaproteobacteria bacterium
CCGAACCTTCCCGGACATCCCCGCCGAGAGCTAATATCAGGGCTTCAATGTCGGCAAATACAATACCTCCTCGTGTGGGAACCGCAAAGATTGCTTCAAGAATGCGCCGGTGTTTTGCCTTCATATATAATGATAGCACAAGCAGATATCGCCTGCAAGCAATATATGATAGCACAAGCCCTAAGCGACCCAATAAGACTCTGCAAAAATTGCCGCTTCTATGACGGCATAAATTGCTTCTTTGTGAAAAACTCTGTTACGGGAAGTAAATCCTTACTCCCCTATAATCTTTACGAGTACCCGTTTTTTCCGTTTTCCGTCAAATTCGCCGTAAAAAATCTGTTCCCACGGCCCGAAGTCGAGTTTTCCATTGGTGATGGACACCACGACCTCCCGGCCCATTACTGAACGCTTGAGATGACCGTCCGCGTTATCCTCTCCTGTGTTATGACGATACCGGGAAACAGGTTCATGGGGAGCCAGTTTCTCCAGCCACTCGTCAAGGTCCTGATGAAGACCGCGCTCGTCATCATTTATGAAAACCGACGCTGTTATGTGCATGGCGTTACAGAGCAGCAGGCCTTCTGTTATGCCGCTCTCCCTGAGGCATTCTTCCACTTGAGGTGTGATGTTGATATATGCCCTTCTCGTGGATGTGCTGAACCATAACTCTTTCCGGTAGCTCTTCATCTGTGGTGTTCTCCTTTTTTCTTTTTCTGCCGCATTCCCCCTGATCCTGCAAGAAAATCGTCACAGCAATAAGTTCCTGCAAGCACTATTGAATACCATGGAAAAGAACAGCAACGACAGAGGATGCAACAATCAGGCGTCTTTGAACGATCAAAAAGCCTCAGGCTTTGAGATAATCCCGGATTTTCTGGAGGAAGGGCATGGCAATTTCAACGCTCAAATAGAGATCGCCTGGTGCAGATGAGCTTCCACTGGCGTATCCTAATCCCTGCAAACGGATTGTCTGCCTATGTGTAATGCCGGGAGGTATGGTAATGAGAATATTTCTGGAACTCTCTTTATCCCTGTAGGGTACTTTACCCCCTTTTTTCGCTTGTAAGACGGTAAGCGCTAACTGGTCGTGTCTATCCTTGCCTGGCTGCGTCTGAATCCCTGTGATCTTTTTAAAGACGTATCCTGCCAGTTTTTGCAGGAACCAGGGGACAATTCCTTTTTGCGTATCTTGAACTCCCTGTTGCATATGGCCGGACCATACAAAGCCTCGTCCAAAGATGTTTCCTCTTCTGAATTCAAAGGTACGGTAGCCGGGTCCATAGGATTCTCTGAAGACATCTTCAAAACCCCTGAATCCGAATAACCGTGAGATCTCCTCAAATATCTGATTAATATCGGACCCTCTGTATATATCTTCCTCAGAATAACCGTCCCGGAATCTGTTATATGCAGAATTACCATAAGTTTGCCGGAGATTGTCGTACTGTTTGCGTTTTGCCGGATCGGACAGGACAGCATATGCTTCGTTTATCATTTTCATGCGTTCTAACGCATCTGTATCGCCCCCATTTTTGTCCGGGTGATACTGAAAGGCAAGACTACGGTAAGCCTCCTTGATCTTTTTGGGTAAGGCATCTGTGTCTACTTGAAGAATCTCATAATAATCTTTTTGTTCCATAATCTCCTTATCCGAGCTTACTCAGTATACCCTAATTTGAGCTTCATCTCCAGTCGGAAGGAGTTTCATGCCTGGATGTCTGGGGGCAAGGGTGTTTCTTCTCCAGTCGAATTCCAGGGTTTTTCGTAACACTGTCGCTGTTTCCGGATATGACGCTTTTTCCTATAAAACAACGTTGCGATATCATGTCATTTGTGTAATTATCTCTTGCGTATTCCGCATGGCAGACAACGTTTCACGGCGCTTATCTGTCATGCAAGGCTCCCCTGCCCTCTTATCGTTTCTTTGCGGTTTGTCTTCTTGCACACAACCCGCCGGAGGTATCCGTCATGTGTGGGGTGCAAAACAGGCTGCTATAGGGTTCCGGTTTGTTCTTACAGGTATAAGTTAAAAAGATGATTGTATGGCTATTAAGAAGCTTCCTCTCGCATCTTTCTCAGTGCAAGTTTCAACGGTTCCAGATCATTCATACATATGCTGTAAATCTCCTCAGCATCTATGTTGAAATAATCGTGGGCCAGTATATCTCTAACCCCTTTCACACCCGGCCAATGGATTTCAGGATAACGCCCGAGCAGTGAACCTTTGGTGATCTTGTCGACCCTCTTAATATTTTCTCCTATACTGATAAGCATCATGCTAATTGCATCCAGACGGTCGAGGCCGCCATCACTTTCAATGAAATCATCGGGGCTGTTTATTTCTGAGAACCGCCGTTCGATTCTGCGAATTGCCTCATCGATTTCATCCAAAGTTTCAAGAATCAGGGCTTTATCATACATAAAGGGCCTCGGCATCAATTCTTTTTTTCAAGAATCTGTTCATCCCTCGCCGGTAACGCACTACATCGATGTTTTTGCCGAAAAATGATTCAAGTTCCGCCTTGAGGCTCGCACGTTTTATGAGATCAGGCTTCATCTCCACAACTATATCGACATCGCTGTCTTCGCGGATATCATTACGAGCAAAAGACCCAAAAATACCGATTTTTGTGACCCCGTAACGCTGCGCAAAGTCTGGTTTTAACCTTTGCAACTCTCTCAAAATGGTTTCACGACTGTTTATTCTCATTTAGTCACTTTTATAATTTCTCTCTTTTTGTTTCCAGTCTGTTATATGCAGATAACCCGGGGCGTTCCTATTAGTTACGCAGCCGAACTATAAAGTCTGTCATTACCAGACGGAATAGTCAAAGAAATTCTGACTTTTCTGCTGCTTTTCATATCAAAGAGAATGAAATCATTATTTTCAGGGCTGAACAAGATATTTTCAGCAATGCATTGAATCCCAGTTCCCGCTGGGCTTCAGGGAAGTCAGCACCCTGCAAGAGCCGCTACTATCACAAGAGATATGAAGAAAAATTTAATCATATTGTGATTCTTGCATACTTTGTACAGCTTTGCAAGTGGAAGAAATAGTGATCAGGACGCCCCCACTTGCAGGGACTGTTGATGAAATGCCGATACTTGTCTCTTCGAACAGGATGCACAATCATATTTTGTGATAGAACACGGGTGAATCTCACTTCAAAATGCATCGTGACAAAGATCTGTGCGTGAGGCTCATCCTATGGACGCTTGTATACCGTTATTAAAGGCTCTTCACCGTTGCCTGATCTAACCGGCGTTTCCAGCTTCTTCACTGCTGTCCTCTTCGCCGTCGGTGACTTCACTTTCATTGTTTTAATTTTAGTTCCCAGGCCTGTAAGCTGCCTGGAAAGACGGCCGGCTGCAATCACCTGCACATCGTTGGCCACCATGGTCTTGAGTACCTCTAACTGCCGGTTTGCTTCATCAAGATACTGCCCTGAATCCTGAGCTATATTCTTTTCGATACACAGGGTGATCTGTCTGGCGAGCGACTCGATCTTCCTTCTTATCTCAATAAACTCTGTTACATTTGACATCAGTCACTTCCTCTAAAAAAGTTTGCAGTTAATTTGTCAGAAATCGAAAAGCGATTGTATCCCGTATCAGCCGACCCGTGAGTAGCTGCGTAGCAAAGAAGGTGAGATCGACCACTGTGTCATAGTATGCACATTTCTGAGGAAATTGACACTCACGATCTCACAAATGTGCTGCACCACGGCAGATACCGGGGTAGAAGTGAGCCCTCACACTGTTTTTTTGAGCCCCTGCCAGAGAGGTCTGGACAAAGACCTGCCTTTTGTACTTTAATATCGCCTTCAGCACAACCAACGCAACATCATTTCCGGAGGAAAGTGTGGTAAAAGGCATAAATTGCGTCATCGAGAACCTCAAGGCACAGCTCAATACCTCCCAGTATGAGGCTGTTACTACCACGGAAGGCCCGGTCCTTGTTATTGCAGGCGCAGGAAGCGGCAAGACCAGAGTTATAGAATACCGTTCGCTTTACCTCGTCCAGAGCGACATTAACCCGGAATCTATCCTGCTCCTTACCTTCACCCGTCGAAGCGCCCAGGAGATGATCGAGCGGGCATCCCGGAACGATTCCAGATGTTCAAAAATAGACGGCGGGACCTTTCACTCCTTTGCAAGCAAGATTCTCAGGATCTACAGCAAAAACCTCGGTTTATCAAATTCTTTTACCATATATGACGAAGGCGATGCAGAGGAGGCAATCCGGCGCTGCTGCAACAAAATGGGATACGACCAGGATAAGGAGTTTCCCAAAAAGAACGAATTGAAGAACGTCTTCAGCCTCTGTATAAATAAGGGCATGAATGTTGATGATGCAGTCTCAAAGACATATGCGGACTATGAGGACCGGCTCGGGGAGATCAAGACCGTACAGAAGGAGTATGCCCGGTATAAACTCAGGAATAACTGTGTCGATTATGATGACCTTCTGGTTTATCTCAGGGTTGTTCTCGGAATCGATGAAGTAAGGGAGAGGCTCTCATCAAGATACCGGTATATTATGGTTGATGAATTTCAGGACACAAACGGCGTCCAGGCAGATATCGTCCGTCTCCTCTCAAAGAAGCACAACAACGTGATGGTGGTAGGGGACGATGCACAAAGCATCTACGGGTTCAGGGGCGCCAATCACCTGAATATTCTTCAATTTCCCAAGGAATTCAAGGGCTGCAAGGTAATCAAGCTCCAGGAAAACTATCGCAGCACCCAGTCTATCCTCGATGTGGGTAATGCAGTCCTGAACAACATGTCACATAAATTCGAAAAACGGCTCGTGTCAGCAACGGGTAACATTGGTGAAAAACCTGTGGTATCAAGCTTTGATGATGTATACGAGGAAGCTGCATGGGTAGCGCAAAAGGTCCAGGCTCTGAAATCAACAGGCGTTGCTATGAGAGAGATGTCTGTTCTCTTCAGAACCGCCTTTACCTCCATGCCTCTCCAAGCAGAGCTGGTAAAACGGGGGATACGATTTAAACTCTTCGGTGGCCGGAAATTCTACGAGATGGCACATGTCCGCGATGTGGTCTCATACCTGAGACTCATCGCCAACCCTACTGACGAATTGGCGTGGCACAGGGTCCTGCTGCTGCTTCCCGGTATTGGTGTCAAGACCGTTGAAAGACTGCTTGAACTGATCATCCATTACAACAGCCTGTCGGATATCATCGATAAAGTCTTTGCACCCTTTTGCACCGGTCAGAAAAACTCTGAGGTATTCGCCTCCATGAAAACACTTCTCCAGACAATCTCTGATCCGTCCATGCTTCCCGCCCGTCAGCTTGAGCTTGTCATGGAACATTACGGCCCCATCATGAAGGTAAAATACAAGAAGGATTCGTCCAGGGTAAAGGAACTGGTCATGCTCGGACAGATGGCCCAAAGGTACCGAACCTTGAAAGACTTTCTTGCTGATGTTGCCGTCGATCCTGACAAGGATGCAAAGGATGATGATTTTGAATTTCTTACCCTTTCCACGGTCCATTCAGCAAAGGGGCTTGAATGGAGCAGGGTGTTCCTTATCGGCCTGGTGGATGGTGTATTCCCGTCAAGCAGGTCTTTTGCTGATGCCAGTGAGGGTGATATCGAGGAGGAGAAGAGGCTTTTCTACGTGGCGGTCACGCGGGCAAAACAGGAACTCTTCCTCAGCTTCTACATCAAAAAGGGTTCCAATGAACGTTCTGTAGGAAGGATCTGCAGATTCCTCGATCCCGTAAATGTGGGAAAGACCTTTGAAAGGCGGACAATGAAGCCGTTATCCAGACCAGTGTACCGCCGCTCAAGGTATTGATAATTTATTAGCGGCAAACTTCGGAATAAATATTGTTTCTTGATCACTCGGATGCCTCAATCTTTTTTAAAACAGATCAGCCAAGAATGTATTGATGGTTTCAGTCTCGTCATCAAAAACAAGAACTGCCAATCCGTTTTCGAGTTTACGCTTTACCTGTCGAAATAATTCAAATGTCAACGACCTGTTGCCTAAATATGGTATTAACATGAACACCGTTTTCACTCCCCCACTCGTAAAGCACCGCCTGGCTGGCTTTTTATCGGCTATGGGTTCGATGTTTCCTTATAATATTTTGCAATCTTCTTCAAGTATTTGCAGGTTTTTGCTTTTTGATGTAACCATTTTCGATATTGTGCGATAATATATTTTCGAAGGTTGGCAGTCTTTTTGTGGATTTTAACATGAAAATTATCATCCTGCTTTCATTAATTGTCGCAGTAGTTCTCATCATAATACTTTTCCATAAAAACCGAAAAACCGTTTCCCATAAAGACAAAGCGAGACTTCACAAACCCCCCGGGAAATCCAATAAAAACAAATCGGGAAAGATTGTTCGTAAACAAACACCCGGCAATGACAGCCCATTAAACAGGATTCCCTCTGAATCACACCCTAACCTCAAAGAGATAAACTATTTCATTCCTGCCGAGGATACCTTTCCCGCAACTCTTCAAGATCTCGAGGAAAAGACCAGGAAAATCATCGATGAAAAGATTTCGGTTCTACCGCCCATGCCCGCAATATCCATAAAACTTTTGGGTCTTCTGAGAAACCCGGAGTCAAACCCCAATAGTATTACAGCATTGGTTTCAACAAACCCTGTATTTTCCGGGAAAATTCTACAAACCATCAATTCTTCATATTTTGCACTCCCGGGGAAGATCACTTCCGTTGGAAGGGCCATTACCCTGTTGGGATATAACAATGTAAGGACACTTGTCTTTCAGGAGACTATTAAGAATACAATTCCGAAACATCTGGATATGGAAACAGACCTGTATATGAAAACATGGGTGCACTCTGCCATCGTATCAACATGCGCAGGACATATCGGTAAGAAACTCTTTAAATTCTCCGAGTATGACCTTGCTACGATTGGTCTTCTCCACGATATCGGTAAATATTTTCTTGTTACGCTGGAAAGTCATTTTGAAATAATTTCCGATATCCCCGCCCTTATTAAGGAAGAACACCGGTATGGCATCAATCATGCGGTTGCAGGAGGCCTTATTGCCAATCAATGGAAGCTGCCGGACGTAATCATTCATGGCATTGAATACCACCATTATCCCTCATTGTTCCTGCCTGAGGCTATCCCGAAGCAATATCGCACCCAATGCTTCACGATCTGTCTTGCAGACCTTATTGCAAAGGTCCTCGGTTATCATGGACAGGACGAACAGATACTGCCCATCAGAGATGAATATTTTGAGATGTACGGAATAAACAAAGATATCCGGGGAATCGTAACAACGGATCTCATCAAAGACGTCGAAAAATCCCGCCTTGCGGTCGAGTCCTATATTGATGCAGCGTAAATCGTGAAGTACAGTGTTTTTATTCACTCATCCAAATTTAAATGTTTTGAATCCTCTATGCATATTCATGTAAATATATATCTGCCGCTAAAGTTTTCAATTCTGTTTTACCACAGATCGATCCGGGTTTCGGCTTCTTCTTGCTTCTTAATGGATTTTTTCCAATATTGCTCTTCTCTTTTAACCAGCCTGCCACCTGTTTTGGCCATTTTTCTTACATGAACGGAAAAATCCCCTGAATAAAAATAAATCACTCTTCCGGCCGTACCACCTAAATCAGAAGCAACCAGAGGTATATTTTCGTTGTGAAGAAATTCCCGAATAAATCGTATATTTACTTCTCCGACCACAAAATAATTACTGGCGAGCGAACCAATGGTTTTCAGAACAGAACCCCCGCCAAATGCTTTCGCTTTTAAATTACCCCGTTCTGCACCCCGTTTTAACATCTCGTTGATCAGCAACTCCATTGAATGGATACCGTACCGGCCTGCATCCGTGATACACATGGGTATATCCTTGGAATAACGCTTACTGCTAAGCAGAAAGTGATTCATGCCGGTTATTTTATTGTAAGGGTCATAGAGGCAAGCCGATACGCAAGAACCCAGCAGCGTGGTAATCAAAACGTCTTCATTTGACACGTAATACTCACCGGGACTAATGGTGACACGCTTACAGTGTTTTGAATTTTGAATTTTCAACTCCGGTGGATTCCGTTTTATCATTTCTTGAACCAGTGCCTGCGATTGTGTTCTTTAAGCGCCGCCGCTATTGCATCCAGTTTCTTCGGTAAAAGGATGCCCCGCTCAATGAAATAGATGCCGATGCGGGGTTGAAGATTTTTTTGACGGCCCAGCAGGACCAGGACTTGATAAAAGCTCAACAACCCTGTGCGTAGAGCAAATTCGCCAAAGAGTTCCCCCCGGTTACGATGACGCAGGATGCTTTGAATGTCTGAAGGGCTTAGCCAACCAAGCTGGCGGGCAATATCACCTATGCGCGGTCTCTGAATTTGCTGCCACACCACGGCGTCCCACATCTGCCTCATGGAAATTATGCTGGAATAGTAAAGGAACTGGCCGATGAAGATTTTCCTGGGAGGTATATCCCCATTATGGAAACGAGGGCGTTGTGAAGACGGAGGCCTGGCAGCGGAACGATCGGACCGACGGGAGGGCTTTGGCGGGGGTGTCGTCAGAATGTAACGGTCCGGTTCCTTAATGTATGAAAAGACCTGCTTGTAAGCGCGATGGGCCTTTTTAAACCGTTCTTCCAGAATCGCCACGTCTATGCCGAGATGACATGCCCGATCCGGGTGAGTTTCCATGGCCAGTTTGCGATACGCCGTCTTCACACCTGAAGGTTGAAGAAGGCTGAGAAATTGTGGCGTAATGCACACTTCCGGGCCAAAAAGAATACGGCATGATTGGTGGAGCTGCTTTTCTGAAAGGGTGATCCTGCCATCTCTAACGTTTGATTTCATGTCAAGCCTCCTGTTCGTATGGTTGTTTGTCAAGGACCATGTTTATTCCCCACTATCGGGGCCACAGTTATTCCCCTCTTTTAAAGTTTAAACTATTAGCCGAAAAGTGTCTCACTTATATTAGCACAGAGGGTTCACAAAATAGATACAAACGATACATTCCACCGCTGTAACCTGACTACAATTGCCAACTGAAAGAGCGTGCGTTTCCCCGGTCGTCCCGTTCATTCCTTTTAGGAAGGACTCCGCGCGTGACATCACTTCCATCTGATTCGTACCTGAATTTTGCCGCCATTGCAAATAAAAATATCTCAACGTGATCATCCCTATCGTGATCGCTGAGAAAAGCACAGTATTTATTACGACTTGAAAACCCCCATTTTCAACGAGGCTGCCGTTCTGTAAATTTCAGTCAATAACAAAAACCGAATGCCTGCCTTCGATAATCCTGTATGATCTATGTTCCCCCAAAGGTCTATAAAAAAAAGGAGATAGACAATGACAGTAAGAGACGCTATTCACATTTTTAAAATATCACAGAAAAATATCCATAGGAAGAGAACCACGGACAGCTACCGCTACCTTCTTGAACATCTCGAAGATCATTTTACTGATAGTCACGTGGAAGCGATTGCCCCTGAACACATCTACCAGTTTCTGGAGGCTTTAACGGAACATGCGGCCAAGTCAACCAGGAGATTGCGGTATGCCC
>JAPLJQ010000541.1 GCA_026388495.1 Deltaproteobacteria bacterium
TCCATCTTGAGCACTCCTTTCCTCCTCCACAAATGGTTGGTAAATACCCAACCACTTTAGCAGGAAGATAAAGGCTCCGGGTGGTCAATGTTCGGTTATCACTACCCCGTTCTTCTGGTCAATTTTCGATTATCACACCGACCCATTATTACCAAGAAGTACTTTTGAACTATTAGAGTCCGAATTCAAAAGAATCAACAAGGTATTCTCAGATTCAATTGAAAAATTAAAGAACACCGAAACCTAATCGGGTAGCCGGGGGGTTCTCAACAGCCCCGCTGTTCTCGATTTTACCTATAGGCGTCACCGGAAAAGAGACACAATATCGCCGCGCGATACAATTTAACATATTGTTTTTATTAATGAATTAACGAGCACCCCCTCGATTTGCATGCGCGGGTTTTGCCCAGTTTTTCCTTCGCTGCCGCGGCCTGTATATCCTTGATGGCTTTATTCTAAAGACAATGGAGTCTGACTACGATAAGTAGTTGATATCGTAAAGAATAGGATTAAAAACCTGCATGCGGGTCCTCATTGGGCGGTTCACAGAGATTACCGGGCCGTAGTCGTGTAATGGCAAGTTCACTTCTTCCCGTCGGCTGCCTGGCGCTTTTTGTCCGTCGCGGTGATCCATCCGCCGCCCATGGCTTTGTAGAGGTTGACCAAGGCTTGAAACTGGGTTCCCCTTGTCTGAACGTAGGCGAGTTCTATGCTGAACAGATTGCGCTCGGCATCCAGTACTTCAAGATAGCTGCTGTATCCATTTTCGTAACGAATCAAAGCCAGGTCCTTGTACGTCCTCAATGCCGAAACCTGATGCATCTGGGCGTCCAGCTTTTCCCTGGATTTGAGCTGGTCGACCAGGGCGTCTTCCACTTCGCGGAATGCCGTCTGTATGGATTGTTGATATTGGAAAAGTGACTGCTGCCGGACTGACTCCGCGGCCTTGACCTGTCCACGGGTACGGCCTGCTGTGAAGATCGGCAGGTTGACTGATCCGCCCCAGTTCCATACTTTGGAAGAATCCCTAAACAGGTTTGACAGGTCCGTACTGGCCGTGCCGAAGAATCCCGTCAGGGAAATGCTGGGGAAGTATGCCGCCTTGGCAACGCCGATCTGGGCGTTGGCGGCGATGAGGTTCTGTTCCGCCTGCCGGATATCGGGCCGCCGCTCCAGAAGATCGGATGGCAGCCCTTCAGGGATCGCGGGCAGTGTGAGCTGATCCATGATCCTTCCCCGGAGAATGGGGCCGGGGTTGCGGCCGAGGAGGATGCTGAGGGCGTTTTCCTGCTGGGCAATGGCCTTCTCAAGCTGGGGGATATAGGCGCGGGCCTCTTGATATTCCGATTTAACCTGGCTTAACTCCAGTTCCGATATGACGCCGCCTTCAAAGCGGAGCTTGAAAAGATTGAGGGATTCTTCCCGGGTTTTCACCGTGCTGCGGGCGATATCCAGTTGCTGATCCAGATTGAGCAGATTCACATAGCCGCCGGCCACAGAGGTGACCAGGGTCAGGATAACGCTGCGGCGTCCCTCTTCCGTGCTGAGGAGGTCGGCTCTGGCCGCTTCCGAAGCCCTGCGGTACTTTCCCCAGAGGTCGATCTCCCAACTGGCGTTGAGAGCAACCTGGTAGTTATTGTAAACCGGTGAGATTCCAGAGGGGATGGGAGAATACCCGTTTTCCGTGATCCGCATACGTTCCCCCGTCCCTTTGACGCTGGCCTGGGGGAATTGATCCGCCCGTGTTGCACCGTACCTGCCCATATATTCCTCGACCTTGGCGGCGGCAATGAGAAGATCCTTGTTTTCCGCAAGGGCGATCCGGATCAAATCGTTCAGGACAGGGTCCTGAAACTGTTCCCACCAGGCTGTATTGGCAACAGCCTTCGCTTCCTTCTCCTCGAAGCGCCAGACGTTCGGTTTTTCCACATCCGGGCGCTGATAATCCTTGCCGATGGTGCAGGCCGAGAGAATAAGAACCGCTAACATGAGGAGAATCCGTCGCATCTCTAACGATCCTCCCTTCCCGAAAGGGTTTCCGCCGGTAAAGGGGACGGCGGCGCTTCATCCTTGCCTTCCCCGCCCTTTTTTGTTCCGGAGACGCGTTCGCTCACGCCCTGGAGGATGTAGAAAAACAGAGGGATGAAGAAAATAGCAATAACCGTTGCCCCGAGCATGCCCCCGATGACGCCGGTGCCGATGGAATGGCGGCTGTTTGCCGACGCCCCGGTAGCGATCGCCAGGGGAACGCAACCCAGAATAAAGGCCAGCGACGTCATGACGATGGGCCGGATACGGAGATGAGCCGCCTCGACGACGGCGTCGTATATGGACATGCCCTCCTGCCGCCGAACGACGGCAAATTCAAAGATCAGGATGGCATTTTTCGCCGCCAGGGCAATCAGGGTAATGAGACCGATCTGGAAATAGACGTCATTCTCAATTCCCCTGATCCAGATGGACAGCAACGCGCCGAAGATTGCAAAGGGGACGGCCATGATGACGCCGAGGGGCAGAGACCACTTTTCGTACTGGGCGGAAAGAATCAGGAAGACCATCAGCAGACCGAAGATGAAGACGAGAGAAGACGTACCCCCGGACTTCTTTTCTTCAAAGGCCTGCCCGCTCCAGGCAAAGGAATAATCAGGCGGCAGGGTCTCGCGGGCGATCCGTTCCATGGCCTCGATGGCCTGACCGGAACTGTAGCCCGGCGCTGCATCGCCCATGATCTTGGCAGCGGGGAAGTTGTTGAAACGGGTGACCAGATCGGGACCCGTCGTATAGTGAATGGACACGACCGCCTTCAGGGGGACCATGCTGCCGTTATTGGAACGGACATAAACCTGCTCAATGTCGGTCGGTCGGGAACGGTATTTTGGTTCTGCCTGAAGGATGACCTGCCATAGGCGGCTGAACTTGTTGAACTGGCTGGCATAGGCGGAGCCGAAGAGGACCTGCAGCGTGTCGAAGATGTCGCTTACAGGGACGCCCAGCGTTTCCGCTTTTTCACGATCGACATCAACCCGGAGCTGCTGGGAGGCGGAGCGGAAGGTGGACGAAACCCCGTGCAGTTCCTGCTGTTTTGCCGCTTTGGCGAGAACTTGCTTGACGACGCCTTCCAGCTTAGCCGCATCCCCCTCGCCGCGGCTCTGAATCCAGAATTCAAAACCGCCGGTGCTGCCCAGACCCGGTATGGATGGTGGGTTGATGGACATGACGACGGCCTCCCGAATGCCGGAAAACTCCCGCATGGAAGCGGCAATCAGAGCAGGCGCCTGCTGTGACTTTTCTTTACGTTCCTCATAGTCCTTGAGGGAAACAAAAAACAAACCGCCATTCGGCTTGACCGAGGAGTCGAGCAAACTGAAACCGTCCACCTCGACGACGTCCTGGACGGATGGAAACCGTGCAAAGATTTTGCCGGCCTGGGTATTCACCGCCTGAGTCCGATCCAGGCTGGCGGCATCGGGGAGAATGCTGGCGCCGAGGATATATCCCTGGTCTTCCGGGGGGACAAAGCTCGTGGGGATGTATTTGAAAAGACCGCCGACAGCGACGAGCATGATAACGAAAATGGACAATGACATGGAGGCTCTCTTGATCATCAGCCTGACGCCGCTGGTGTATCCCCGGGTGACCCGGTCGAACGTCGTTTCAAACCACTTGAAGAAACCGTGTTTTTCGCCGTGCCGGGGCTTGAGGAGAATCGCCGCCAGGGCGGGAGAAAGTGTCAGGGCCACGATTCCGGAGATGACCACGGAAATGGCAATCGTTACGGCGAATTGTTTATAGAGCTGTCCTGTAATGCCGCCGAGGAAAGCCACGGGGACGAAAACAGCGCAGAGTACCAGCACGATGGCGACAACGGGGCCCGTCACCTCCTCCATGGCTTTTTTCGCCGACTCTTTCGGGGAAAGGCCGAACTGGACCATATTCCGCTCGACGTTCTCGATGACGACGATGGCGTCGTCGACAACGATGCCGATGGCCAGAACCATGCCGAAAAGGGTCAGCATGTTTATCGAGAAATTGAAAAGAAGCATCCCGGTAAAGGTGCCGATAATGGAAACAGGCACCGCCAGAATGGGGATTAGTGTGGCGCGGACGCTCTGCAGGAAAAGAAAAACGACAAGAATGACCAGGCTGCAGGCCTCAAAGAAGGTGATCACCACTTCCTTGATGGAAGCCCGGACAAACTTTGTCGAGTCCATGGCGATCTTGTAATCGATACCGTCGGGAAAGCTCTTCTTCAACTCCTTGAGGGTCTTTTCCACCTGCGTCGATACTTCAAGGGAGTTGGCCCCGGATTGCTGATAGACGGCGAGGATCGTCGTCGGTTTTCCGTTCATGCGGCTGCGGATCGAGTAGTCCTTGGATCCGAGCTCAGCCCGGCCGACGTCCTTGAGGCGGACGATAGCCACGCCGTCTTTACCCGCCCGCAGGATGACATTTTCAAACTCCGCGGGGTCGAGGAGGCGTCCTTTTGTGGTGACGGCGAAGGTCTGTTCGACGCGCCCCTCTGTGGGCGCCTGGCCGATCTGTCCAATGGCGAACTGCTGATTCTGCTTCTGAACGGCGTTGACGACGTCGCTTGCCGTAATGCCTAACTGGGCCATTCTATCCGGTTTCAGCCAGATCCGCATGGCATAATCGGGCAATCCCAGGATGGCCGTCTGGCTTGCGCCGGGCACGCGCTTCAGGGCGTCGAGGACGTAAAGGTTGGCATAATTGGCTACGTAGGCCTCATCGTATCGTCCATCGGGCGAATAGATACCGATGATCATGAGAAAGGTGGAAGACCGCTTCTGAACCTGAACCCCCTGCTGTTGCACCGACTGGGGCAATTGCGGCA
>JAPLJQ010000181.1 GCA_026388495.1 Deltaproteobacteria bacterium
GATCTGAAAAATTGATTAGTCTCATAAATGATATGAGATAGAAATAAGACATAATCCCCTGCGATGTGCGTGATTAACATTCGTTTTTTGAGCCAACACCTTGGAACCGGGGGCCTTTCCTTGTTCGCCGTGTGCATGTCTGCCAGCATCCCGTAACGGCGGGAGGTGGAAAGCCTAAAGCAACAACAGGGTGCCCACCTTATTGAAAGGTTCAAAAAGGTGGTTGACACGGCATTGGCGGGGGTCATTTTTTTATATTTCCCAGTCAAATTCCCTCCTCGACATCCTTTAACAATATTATTTTAAAAATTTACGTCGAAAGATATTCGACATTTTCCTTTATGAGATTTTACCTGCAAATTGAAAAGCAGGGTCTGAACAGTGTGACTTTATTGGGGAAGGGGATATGCATGTCTGTTTACTCGTTCAATGCATATCGAACTGTGGATTTAACTTATGGGTGATCAGGAAAATGAGCCTTATCAATTTTTACATTGTGGAAAGATCAAGGGGGGTGAATAGGCTTTGATATATAATGCTATGATGACATTGGTGATGTTGGGATTGTTGGTCCTTGGGGTTCTGTTGGGATATGTTCTTAGTCGGAAGCTTTCACGGAAAAAACGGGAGTCTTCAGAGAGTCTCTCGTTAAGGATCGTTGACGAGGCTAAAAAGGAAGCCGAAACCATCAAGAAAGAATCCGTCCTTCAGGCGAAAGAAAATCTTCTCAAGGTGAAGACGGAGTTTGAAAAGGATACGAGAGAGCGTAAAGTTGAACTCGATAATCTGGAGAGAAGACTGCGGTCAAAAGAGGAAAACATTGATAAAAGAATAGATGCGCTGTCCCAGAAAGAGACGAATATTGAAAACAGAGAGAAATCCTTGATACACAAGGAGTCTCATCTCAATGAAAAACACGACAGATTGAATCGCATGCTTGATGAGCAGAAAGAAAAACTGGAAAAAATAGCCGGAATTTCTTCCGAAGAGGCTAAAAATCATCTCATGCAGTCTATGGAGGCGGCAGCAAAGCGGGAAGCGGCAACAATAATTAGGAAGATTGAAGAAGAGACGAAACGCGTCGCCGACAAGACGTCAAGGGAGATCATTGCGTATGCAATTCAAAGATATTCCGGCGAGTTCGTTGCTGAAAACACCGTATCCGTCGTCAACCTTCCGAATGATGAAATGAAAGGGAGAATTATCGGGCGGGAAGGACGAAACATCCGTGCCATTGAGGCGGCCACGGGTATAGATTTGATTGTGGATGATACCCCAGAGGCTGTTGTCCTCTCAAGTTTCGATCCAATCAGGCGTGAGGTGGCAAGAATATCTCTTGAGAGGCTGATTACGGACGGCAGGATCCATCCGGGAAGAATTGAGGATATCGTTAAGAAAGTCAGGGCGGAAATTGATGTCATCATTCGGGAAACGGGAGAACGGACATCGTTTGACGCAGGCGTTCATGATATTCATCCGGAAATCATATATCTTCTTGGAAGTCTCAGGTTTCGAACGAGTTTCTCCCAGAATGTCCTCCAGCACTCCATAGAGGTTGCCCATCTGACAGGTATGATGGCCGCAGAGCTGAAGATGAATGTTAAGGAAGCCAAAAGAGCGGGATTGCTCCATGACATCGGCAAGGCGCTTGATCATAAGATTGAGGGAACGCATGCATCTATCGGGGCCGATCATGCGAAGCGATTTGGTGAATCTGCCCAAATTGTCCAAGCTATTGCCACGCATCATGACGATGGCCGAACCAATACGCTGTTGGGAGTGCTGGTACAGGCGGCAGATTCCCTTTCTGCGGCAAGACCTGGTGCACGGAGGGAAATGCTTGAGACCTATGTCAAACGCCTGGAAGAACTTGAAAGTATTGCAAATTCATTTAGTGGTGTTGATAAATGCTATGCCATTCAGGCCGGAAGAGAGATCAGGATTCTCGTAGAAAATGAGAAAATATCCGACAATGATGCCGTCATGTTGTGCAAGGATATCATCAAAAAGATAGAAACTGATTTAACGTATCCCGGGCAAATCAAGGTAACCGTGATCAGGGAAACCAGGGTTTCTGATTATGCAAGGTAGGAAATGCGGGCATGAAGATATTATTTGTTGGTGATATTGTTGGAAAGCCGGGAAGGCTGGCTGTTCGTGAACTCATTCCGGACATTATCTCACAATACAGAATTGATTTTGTCATAGGCAATTGTGAAAATGCGGCGGCGGGTTTCGGTGTGACGAGGGAAGTTGTTGAAGAACTCTACGACAGCAACATCCACGTCTTGACTTCGGGAAACCATATATGGGACAAAAAAGAAATCAGAGAATTTGTTGAGGATTATGAGACGCTTCTCAGGCCCGCCAATTATCCCGAGGGGGCGCCTGGCCGGGGAAGCGTGGTGATGCCGGATGCTGCAGGGATAAACGTGGGCGTTATCAACCTTATGGGGAGAATCTTTATGGCCCCCCTTGAATGTCCTTTCAGAATAGCTGAAAAAGAAATTGAAAAATTAAAGAGGAAAGCAAGAGTTATCGTCGTGGATATTCATGCCGAGGCAACGTCTGAAAAGGAAGCGCTTGGCTGGTATCTGGATGGCCGTGTTAGTGCCGTTGTAGGGACGCATACCCATGTACAGACTGCGGATGAGAGGATATTGCCCGAAGGTACAGCTTATATCACTGATGTCGGGATGACGGGTCCGTTTAATTCAATCATCGGAATCAGAAAAGATGTCGTCCTGGAAAGGTTCTTAACCCAGGTGCCGAATAAGTTCGTTGTGGCTAAAGATGACGTTCGACTTCAGGGCATTATTCTTGATATTGATGAAGCGAGTGGCAGGGCCAGGGACATTCAACGATTGACCGTGAATTTAACCCTCTGAATAACGTGATGCATTGTTCGATATGAAACGCCCCGCTTGCCCGGAGGGACGTGTCGGTAAGGAAATTATCGATTATGTGAAGCGTTCCTTATCAATCAAAGCCTGCAATAAAGGATTGCGGAACGTGCTTACGGTTATGACTCTGTGGAGTGTATCAATTGAAAAACGTCTATGAAATTTTCTGCGAAAGGGGATTTGTTGAGCAGGTCTCGGATGAGATTCTGGTACGGAACCTCCTGAAGAACGAGAAAATTACCTGCTATATCGGTTTTGATCCAACCGCAACGAGTCTTCATATAGGAAGCCTTGTACCCATCATGGCTTTGGTTCATATGCAGAAATGCGGACATCGTCCGATTGTTCTAATCGGTGGCGGAACGGGTCTGATTGGCGACCCGAGTGGAAAGTCGGAAATGCGACAGTTCCTGACGCGGGAAGATATTGATTATAATGCCCGGTGTTTGCAGAAACAATTGTCAACATACATTGATTTTAAAAATAACGGGGCCATATTACTGGATAATGCCGAATGGCTGACAGGTCTTAATTATATTGAATTTCTCAGGGATATCGGGCGACACTTCAGCGTAAATAAAATGCTTGCCGCAGAGAGCTATAAAATGCGTCTTGAGACCGGTCTCAACTTTATTGAATTCAACTACATGCTTTTGCAGGCTTACGATTTTCTATATTTGTTCAGAAATTACGATTGTGTCCTCCAAATGGGCGGGAATGACCAATGGGGGAATATGCTTGCCGGCAGCGATCTGATCAGAAGAATTGAAGGGAAAAATGCTTACAGCATGACCTTTCCCCTCATCACGACGGCGCATGGTCGCAAGATGGGTAAAACGGAAAAGGGAACAGTCTGGCTGGAAGAGGAGCTAACGTCTCCCTACGATTATTATCAGTTTTGGATCAATACGGATGATGCCGACGTGGAACGCTTTCTTGCGCTTTTTACCTTCTTGCCAATGGATGAGATCAGGCTCGTGAAGACACTGGCTGGTTCCCGTTTGAATATGGCGAAGGCGGTGTTGGCATTCGAGGCCACCATGATTTCACACGGAAAGGATGCCGCTTTATCTGCATGGAAGGCTTCGGCGGCGGCATTCGGTGTAAAGCCTGTCGATCTGTCCATCCTTCCATCAAGTCCTATCCCAAGGATCGAGTTATCGCCGGACGACTCAGCCATATGCAGAATCTTAAAATCGAAAGAGGAACTGGAAAGAGGGATACCGGCATATGAGTTATTTTATGAAACAAATCTCTGTGCATCAAAAGGGGAGGCCCGGAGAGTCATTGCACAGGGTGGCGCCTACGTGAATGACAGGCAGATTGAATCTTTCGATGAAAAGATCGGGATGAATCACTTCCTCGAAGGAACAAAAATATTTATCCGTAAGGGGAAAAAGAAATATTCGATTATAGAAAGAGGAGAATAAGCCATCTTTCTGCAGAGAAAATATTGATATTATCTAATAAAATTAGTAGGTTATATTATTATCATTTTTTTTGAAGTTTTTCCTTGACTCCCGCGGGGAGAAGTTGTAGTAACCGTTTTCCTTTCTTCAGATGATCATTTAATTCTTCGGGGTGAGGAAATAGTTATTGACAGAAAAAGTTTTTTGGTTTAGGTTACTCTTCTCGTTTTGAGATGCTCTTTGGAAATTGAATAGTGGGATAATTGATTTGTGGGTCCTTTTTTTTAAGAAAATGGAGAGAAATCTCTAAGCAAGGATTAAAACTGGAGAGTTTGATCCTGGCTCA
>JAPLJQ010000062.1 GCA_026388495.1 Deltaproteobacteria bacterium
CCGGGTAGACCGCTCTGGATTTCTTTGTTGTGAGAACAATGCGTTGATCGGAACGGAGCCCCAGCGTTTTGTCCACTTTCTGAGAATTGAGGCGGCGGCACCGAAAATTGCTCTTGGCGCGAATCACGAAGAAGGCGGGAAAGAGATTGACGGCATAAAGCCTTGAAAAGTCTGTGTATCCACGATCCATGGCGATGACGGCATCTTTTTCCAGCGGGAGGATATCCAGGATATTGACATCGTGTACTTTGCCGGTAGTCAGACTGATAAACGTCGGAATGGATCCCCGCAGATCGAGGAAGGTGTGCATCTTGATGGCGGCTTTGGTCTTACGAAAATGCGCCCAAGGGAAAAGGGAAAGGTACAGATCGATGGTCGTTGAATCGAAAGCATAGAGAGAATAATCCAGATCGATCGCCAGTTCTTCGTTCTGATAGAGTTTTTTGGCAATGGAGATAAGATGATAGGCAAAGTCCTGATAAATTCGGTAATCTCGCTTCTCGCCGGCATCGGCTATTGTGGATCTCGAAATCTGACCGCGGAATCCGACATGATAAAGCTTCTCGTGATGAGAGTTCAGACATGTTTCAATATCCCTCAGACTTTCCCGGTACGTAAGCTGGGCATAGGCAAGGCAGAGAAACTGATTATAACAGGGAAACCTTCTGACCCGGTGATTGCCCTCGTATTTTTTAACGAATTTGTCAAACTCATAACGTGGCAGATGCTCCAGTACCTGTGCGAAAACCGTTTTCCCTGCATTCATCGGCAACCCTCCCTCCCATTATTGGGAAGAAGGTACAGACCTGAATGCGCAATGTAAATTCAAATCGGAAAAAATGAAAATGGCTCATTTGCTTTCCAATATCAACACATTACATGGTGGTCAGCTAACTTTAACCGGACAGCCGTGACAATGGTTTATGAAATCAGGCATTGGTCATCGTGAAACTGTGTTGTAATTCTCTTTTTTGTCATTTCGAGTGAAACGAGAAATCTTAATGGCTAATAACATTAACATCTTAAGATTCCTCACATTCGTTCGGAATGACAATTTTCTTTATTGCGACACAGTCTCCATGTGGGATCGGGGATTCTTTTTTCTAAGGGAGAAATTAAAGGTCAGTTCAACGCGTTGAACTAATATATCTATTTGATATTATTGATATACTAACGAATCCGTCGATCGTTTTCATGAACATATTTTGCAGGGAGAATCTACCGGGGCGGCGCATTGCAGGAGATTGCCGAACTCACGCGGATTGTGATGCCTTTTCAGACCTTTTTTGTTTCAAAGCAGAGCTTTTGGAGATCTTCCGGAGGAGACAAGGGGTAATCTCCCGTATAACAGGCAAGGCAAAAACTGTTCGGGTCCATGTTCGTCGCTTCGACCATACCCTTAAGCGAGAGGTAGTGCAGACCATCAAGTCCGATGAACCGGGCGACGGCTGCCACATCCTCCTTCTGTGCCGCCACAAGCTCACCCTTGGATGAGAAATCAATTCCATAAGGACAGGGATAGCGGGTGGGGGGGCAGCTTACGACCATATGAATCTCCTTCAGACCGCACTCGCGGAGGCTGCGGACCCGGTTGCGGCTCGTTGTCCCTCTGATGATGGAATCTTCAACAATCAAAACCTTTTTCCCGCAAAGAAGCGGCTTTACGGGGTTCAACTTGACGCGAACACCAAAATCCCTCATGGGCTGGGTGGGCTGGATGAACGTCCGCCCCACGTAATGGTTGCGGATCATGCCCATCTCAAAGGGGATACCGCTCTCCTCCGCATATCCCAGGGCTGCGTAGTTGCCCGAATCGGGGAAGGGCATGACGAGATCAACTTCCGGGCAGTATTCCCTCGCAAGCTGGTGGCCAAGGCGCTTCCGGCACATATATACATTTTCACCGAAAATATGGCTGTCAGGGCGGGCAAAATAGATGAGTTCAAAGATACAATGGGCAGGCTTCACAATGGGAAAGGGTTTGATGCTTTTCAATCCCGACTGGTCAATGATGATAATCTCGCCGGGTTCGACATCCCGAAGATACCGGGCGCCGACCAGGTCGAAGGCGCAGGTTTCGGAGGCAACGACCCACCCGCCATTAAGGCTGGCAAGGGCAAGGGGACGAAATCCCCGGGGGTCGCGCGCGGCAATGACCTTGTCCCGTGTAAGCATGACAAGGCTGTATGCGCCTTGGACTTTTGAAAGAGCCTCTGTAAGGGCTTTTTCAATACCGTTTTTCAAATGCCGGGCCATGAGATGGACAATCACTTCGCTGTCCATCGTCGACTGAAAGATGGAACCATGATCCTCAAGCTCGGATCGTAACGCCAGGGCATTGATCAGGTTTCCATTGTGCCCCAGGGCATAATATTCATCGCCGTGATGAACCAGAAAAGGCTGGGCATTGGAAAGAACAGAGGAACCTGTCGTCGAATATCGGACATGGCCGATGGCCATATGACCGGGAAGCGTTGACAGCATATCCTCACGGAACACTTCAGAGGCCAGCCCCATGCCCTTATGTCCCCACATCTGACAGCCGTCCGACGTGTTGATGCCGGCGCTTTCCTGTCCGCGATGCTGGAGGGCGAAAAGGCCAAAGAAGGCAGCACGCGCCGCTTCCTCACTTCCGTACACGGCAAAAACACCGCATTCTTCCCTGGGTTTGTCAAAATGGGAACCGGTTATTTCTTCGCGCTCCCATTCATCCGTTTTTTCATATTGATCAATGTCTGACATCATGTTTCCCTCTCCATTGCCTTTGCGTGGTAATCCTGAAGCGCAAAGACGTCCCACTTTTCCTTCTTCATCGTCATCAGGGCTTCGCTCAGGGCTCTGGCGCCCGCAAGGGTCGTCGTGTAAAGCACATTATAGACGAGGGCGCCCCGGCGGATGTGATAGGCGTCGAGGGTCGATTTTCGTCCCACGCTCGTGTTGATGACCACCTGTATCTCGCCGTTTTTAATCCGGTCCACGACGTGGGGACGTCCCTCGCTGACCTTGAGAATGACCTCTGCCTCGATATGATGCTTCTTCAAGTGAGCCGCCGTGCCCCGGGTTGCCATGAGATGAAAGCCCATATCCTGGAACAAACCGGAAATCGGTACAATCTTATCTTTATGAACATCATGGACGCTTATAAAGACACCCCCCTCAAGAGGCAAATGAAAGCCGGCCGCCATCTGTGATTTGGCAAAGGCCATCCCGAAAGAATGATCAATACCCATGACCTCGCCGGTGGACTTCATTTCCGGTCCCAGAAGGACATCCACATTCGGGAAGCGGTTAAACGGGAAAACCGCTTCTTTTACGGAGATATGCACCGGCCATAGGGTTTCAGTAAACCCCAGTTCTTTCAGGGACCGCCCCAGCATAATCTTGGTTGCCAGTTTTGCCAGGGGTACGCCGATGGCCTTGCTGACAAAGGGAATCGTCCGGGACGCCCGTGGATTGACCTCCAGAACATACAGCAGCCCGTCTTTGACGGCATACTGGATGTTCATGAGACCTACCACGCCCAGTTCCCTGGCAATCATTTTCGTCTGTTTCTCAATGGTATCGAGCAGTTCCTGTGAAAACGTGATGGGCGGCAATACGCAGGCGCTGTCTCCCGAGTGGATGCCCGCTTCCTCAATATGCTCCATGATTCCGCCGATCACGGTCTGTGTGCCGTCACTGATGGCATCCACGTCGACTTCAATGGCATCCTCCAGAAATTTGTCGATGAGAATGGGATGGTCGGGAGAGACGAGCAGAGCTTTTTCCATAAACTGGCTCAACGTCTCGGAATCATAGACGATCTCCATGGACCGTCCCCCGAGGACATAAGAAGGTCTGACCAGGACAGGATAACCGATCCGCCGGGCCGCATCAATGGCTCCCGGGATATCTGTCGCCGTGTCGTTATCGGGTTGCCGGAGGTTCAGACGCTGTATGATCTCCTGGAACCGCTCCCGGTTCTCCGCGCGATCGATGGCATCCGGCGATGTTCCCAGAATCGGCGCTCCTGCCGCCTCAAGGCCACGGGCAAGATTCAGGGGCGTCTGGCCGCCGAACTGAACGATCACCCCGACGGGGTTTTCCGTCTTCAGAATATGCAGAACGTCTTCCAGGGTTACGGGTTCGAAGAACAGTTTGTCCGATGTGTCGTAGTCGGTGCTGACGGTCTCCGGGTTGGAATTCACCATGATGCTTTCATACCCCTCTTCCCGGAGGGCGAAAGAGGCGTGTACACAGCAGTAATCAAATTCAATGCCCTGGCCAATGCGGTTCGGGCCTCCACCAAGAATCACCACTTTCGGCTTTAAAGTAGGTCTCGCTTCATCCTCGATTTCGTACGTTGAATAATAGTAAGGCGTATAGGCTTCGAATTCTGCCGCACAGGTGTCGACAAGCTTGTAAACGGGCAGCACGTTTTCCCGGAATCGCCACTGCCGGATTTCCGCCTCGGAAGACTTCCAGATTTCCCCCAGTCGCCGGTCGGAGAATCCTAATTGCTTGGCTTCCATCAACATCTCAACGGAAGGAACCGTCGTTTCCAGAACTTTCTCCGCCTCAACAATCGTGCCGATCTGATGGAGAAACCAGGGATCGATTTGGGTCAGGCGGGCAATCTCTTCCAATGCCATGCCGTGATGAAAGGCAGCGGCGATGTAAAATAATCTCAGAGAGTTCGGCGTCCTCAATTTGGGGGACAGGAACGCCACGGGGTTTTGGACATCCGCCGGCAGGACCTCATGCAACCCGTATCGTCCGATCTCCAGTGATCGCACGGCCTTCTGCAGCGCTTCCTTGAAGGTGCGGCCGATGGCCATGGTCTCCCCCACGGATTTCATGGACGTCGTCAGAAAATCTTCCGTTTCCGGGAACTTTTCAAATGTCCAGCGGGGAATTTTCACTACACAGTAATCGATGGTCGGTTCAAAGGAAGCCATCGTTTCCCGTGTGATATCGTTGGGAATCTCATCCAGGGTATAACCAACGGCAAGCTTCGCGGCAATCTTTGCAATGGGAAATCCCGTCGCCTTGGATGCAAGGGCGGAAGACCGGGACACCCGGGGATTCATCTCGATGACAACCATCTCCCCCGTGCCGGGATGCACGGCAAATTGGACGTTCGATCCCCCCGTTTCCACGCCGATTTCGCGCATAATGGCAATGGATGCGTCGCGCATGCGCTGGTATTCCACATCGGTAAGAGTCTGGGCAGGGGCAACTGTGATGGATTCGCCGGTATGGACGCCCATGGGATCAAAATTCTCTATGGAACAGATGATGACGACATTATCCGCCCGGTCCCGCATGACTTCCAGTTCATATTCCTTCCAGCCCAGGATAGACTCTTCAAGCATGATTTCATGAATCATGCTGGCTTCCAACCCGGCTTTTGCGACGTCTTCAAGCTCCTCACGGTTATAGGCGACCCCGCTTCCCGTTCCGCCAAGGGTAAATGAGGCACGAATAATAACGGGAAACCCGATGTCTGCCGCAACGGTCAGCGCTTCATCCATGTTTTTGGCGAATCCGCTGCGGGGGACCCGCAATCCGATTCGCTTCATGGCGTCCCGGAATTTTTCGCGATCTTCCGCCTTATGGATCACGTCGAGAGACGCCCCGATCATTTCCACGCCGTAACGTTCCAGAACGCCGCTTTCCGCAACGGCGACGGCCGTATTCAGACCCGTCTGCCCGCCCAGGGTGGGAAGAAGGGCGTCGGGCCGCTCTTTCACGATGATTTTTGCAACCGCTTCCGGTGTGATCGGCTCGATATACGTCCGGTCCGCCGTCTCGGGGTCCGTCATGATCGTCGCCGGATTGCTGTTGATCAGAACGACCTGATACCCCTCTTCCCTCAGAGCCTTGCAGGCCTGGGTGCCGGAATAGTCGAATTCGCAGGCCTGGCTGATGATGATGGGGCCGGAACCGATAATCAATATTTTTTTCAGGTCGTTTCTTCTCGGCATATCTTTTATATTTCTAATTACTTATTGCAGTGCAGACGAATATTAATCATTTGCAGTTTTATTGTTGCTTCCAATTCTGCAAGTTTTTAGTCGAGATTTTTTTGAATTTTTTATAGCGAACTTGTTTATTTAGCCTATTGGCATTCGTATCTTGTCCATATATATGTCTGAATAAACCCTCCAATTCACATATTTCGTCAAATTACTTTCTACTTTCTAACCATTCCTATGTGGACAGGACCCTGAGCCACAGATTGAAGATTTTTCCGGGCACCATGCCACCGCAGCGACCGCTGGGGTACATGTCTGAGCGCCGGAGGCGCGAGTCGCTCCTGTCTCAAATATCGAGGGCAAATCGGATTGCACGCCCAACTTCAACCATTTTTTGCAGAGGCAGGAATGTGATCAATGACCCGATCTTCCTCTTTGAAACAGTCTGCAAGTGGTCGCAGTTGACAACACAATCCTGGGGCATGCCGTCAGCTTTCGAGAGAAATACCTCAGAGGGTATATTACGGATAGTAGTTGTAATGGGAGCGATGGTTACTTCTCCAAGATATTCCAACACAGAATCGCGGGTCAGGATTAGAACCGGCCGTTTCTTATCCGGCGGTGTGAACTTGTACCAGCGTACTTCACTGTGTTTCATTCATCCTCCCAAGACTGCTCCGTTTCCCAAACCGAAAACTCATCGGAGGCAACCGGGTACTGCTCGTACCCCCGGCGATGCTTGCGTTCCAGTTGCTCGATGCTGTAGCGCGCAAGGGCATCACGAAGCGCCTTCCTTGCAAAAGCGGAACGAGTTGTCTGGAGTTCCTTTGAAACGCGATCCACCGCTGTGACAAGATCATCATCAAGGGTCATCTGAATGGTTCTCATATCGCACCTCTATAATGTGGCTTTTTATAGCTATATTAATCCACATTGCAGACTATGTCAAACCGACTTTTTTCGGCCAACTACTGTTTATATACTCCCTTCACTCCCACTCAATCGTGCTCGGCGGCTTTGAACTGATGTCATAGACCACCCGGTTTACCCCCCGGACCTCGTTGATGATCCGGTTGGAAATCTTTCCCAGAAGGTCATGGGGCAGTTTTGCCCAGTCCGCCGTCATGGCATCGTCGCTGGTCACGGCGCGGATGGCCACGACATGTTCGTAGGTCCTCTGATCCCCCATGATCCCCACACTTTTCAGAGGGAGAAGGACGGCAAAGGACTGCCACAATTTCCGGTAGAGGTTGTGCGCCCTGATTTCCTCCAGGAGCACGACGTCCACCTTCCGCAGGACGGAAAGCCTTGACGGGGTCACTTCACCGATAATCCGGACCGCCAGTCCCGGCCCCGGGAAGGGCTGTCTCCAGACGAGATCGTCGGGAAGACCGAGTTCCTTTCCCAGGACACGCACCTCATCCTTGAACAGATGCTTCAGCGGTTCGATCAGAGTGAGTTTCATCTTTTTGGGCAGGCCCCCCACGTTATGGTGCGATTTGATCACGGCACTGGGGCCACCGAAAGGCGATTGCGATTCAATAATGTCAGGATAAAGGGTCCCCTGGACAAGAAACCTGGCGCCATCGATTTTACGCGCCTCTTCTTCAAAGATCTTGATGAAAACATGACCGATGATTTTCCGTTTTTTCTCCGGATCAGAGACCCCTTTCAGTCGGTCAAGAAAAGGCTTTTTCGCATTGACAAATCTCACGTTCATACGGAAATGTTTTTTAAACAGATCCCGGACCCGTTTCGCCTCATCCTGCCGGAGAAGGCCGTTGTCAACAAAGATACAGGTAAGCCGATCGCCGATGGCCTGATGCAGCAGCAGGGCCGCAACGGATGAATCCACACCGCCGCTTAATCCCAGAACCACATGTCTGTCACCGACAAGGGATTGAATCTCCTGGGTGGACTCCTGGACAAAGGATTTCATTGTCCAGGTTTTTTTGCATTTACAGACGCGGAAGAGAAAGTTCTCTAAAATCCTTGTCCCTTCCGGGGTATGGACAACCTCCGGGTGGAACTGGAGCCCGTAGAATCGCCTCACCGCATTCTCAATGGCCGCGTTTTCCGTGTTCGGCGTGGACGCCGTGGTCTTAAAACCTGCGGGCAACCGGCCGATGGAGTCTCCGTGACTCATCCAGCATCGGGTTTCACGGTCAATGCCGAAAAAAACACCGGATGCATCGTGAATGGTCAGTTCGGCAAAACCATATTCCCTTTTATCGGCTCCGACGACCTCCCCGTCCAGGGTGTCGACCATGTACTGCATGCCGTAACAGATACCCAAAACCGGAATATTCAGGTCAAAGATACCCTTGTCCGCCCTGGGACTCCCCGTCTCATAGATGCTCGCAGGACCGCCGGACAGGATGATGCCTTCCGGTCGAAGGGTTTTTATTTTTGCGATGTCAATGCCCGGTGGCTCGATCTGGCAGTAAACGTGCTGTTCCCGGACACGCCGGGCAATTAACTGATTGTACTGAGAACCAAAATCAATGATGAGAATCATCGTGATTCTTCCTTGTTTTGCCTGAAAATGTTTATATAACGCATTGTTTATGTGTTGTTTTCATGTTTTGCTTCCATGAGGGAAACAAACTGTTCGAACAGATAGGCGACATCATGGGGACCCGGCGCCGCTTCGGGATGGTACTGCACGCTGAAAGCCTTCAGCGCCGGGTAACACATTCCCTCCGAGGTCCGGTCATTCAGGTTGTCATACGTCTTCTCGACGTCAGGCGGCAAAGATTCGGGCAACACCACAAACCCATGATTCTGCGACGTGATTTCAATCCGCCCCGTCTGCCTGTTTTTAACGGGCTGGTTTACCCCGTGATGGCCGAACGTCAGCTTCTCCGTCCTGCCGCCAAGGGCCTGCCCCAGAATCTGATGCCCCAGACAGATCCCGAAGATGGGGACTCTGCCCAGGAGATGACGAACCGCTTCCACGATATAGGGTAACGCCGCCGGGTCTCCCGGACCATTGGAAAGGAGAACGCCGTCGGGATGGAAAGAAAGAATCTCCTGTCCCGATGCTGCCGCCGGCAATACAAGGACTTCACATCCGGACTTCTCCAATATTCTGAGAATATTATACTTTACGCCACAATCGAGGACGACGACCCGTAAACGCTTTTTCCGGTTATTAGCCTGGTCCGGTTCGATTTCGTTTTCCCGTTCCGACGCACCTGAAGAAATGGGCTGCGGTTTACCATCTTTCCATCGATACGGCTCTTGGCAGGTAACCAATTTGATTAGATCCCGGCCCACAAGTCCGGGATATGAACGTACGCGCTGCAATAAAAGATCCGTATCACGAGTCTCCGTGGAAAGGATGCCCCGCATGGCCCCTTTCAGGCGGATGCGGCGGGTAAGGGCTCTCGTGTCGATCCCCTCAACGCCCAGTTTTCCATAAGACTCAAGAAACGCCTTTAAACTTTTACGGCTGCGCCAGTTGCTCGGATAATCCTGATATTCCTTGACAATGAATCCCTCCAGGTGGATCCCGTCGGACTCCATGTCTTCCGGGTTGATCCCATAATTGCCGATCAGGGGATACGTCATGGTGACGATTTGTCCCTTGTACGAAGGATCCGTGATAACTTCCTGGTACCCCGCCATCCCCGTATTAAAGACAACCTCGCCAAGCGCCTCGCCATATCCGGCGAAGGCATGTCCCCCGTACACACTTCCATCCTCCAGAACCAGCAGCGCCGGGGGATTCCGCCGCAGCAGCGACATGATTGACCTCCAAAGTTGAAAATCCTGAATCCTGAACGTTTCCGTCGCGTCGACTATATATGAAAAACAGGATAATATTCAACGTTAATATGGAAAATATTTCAAACGCCTGCAAAAGGGGTTTTCATCATGGCGCCAACGTTTTTACATCATGGGCAGATATCTCTCAATTTCATACTGGCTTACATGGATTCTGAAGCGATCCCATTCCACTTTTTTGTTTTCCATAAACTTCTGGAAAACATGATCCCCCAGGGTTTCTTTTACCAGGGCGCTTTTGGATACCAGAGTCAGGGCTTCGTATAGACTTCCCGGCAGAGAGTTAATCCCCGCTTTGTCCCGGGCAATTTCATCCATTTCAAAGATATCTTCTTCAACAGGTTCGGGAAGTGGATATTTTTTCTCGACGCCTTTCATACCGGCCGCCAGCATCACGGCAAAGGCCAGATAGGGATTGCATGCCGGATCGGGGGAACGGTATTCGATGCGCGTTGCCTTCTCTTTCCCAGGCTTGTACATGGGGACACGGATCATGGCCGAACGGTTCCGGCGGGCCCAGGAAACATACACCGGCGCCTCGTATCCCGGAACCAGTCGTTTGTATGAGTTGATCCACTGGTTGCACACGGCCGTAATCTCCGGCGCGTGGATCATCAATCCCGCAATATAACTCTTCGCCATCTTCGACAGATGGTATTTGTCCTTCCCGTCAAAAAAGGCATTCTTGCCGCCCTTGAATAAGGACTGATGGGTGTGCATCCCGCTGCCGTTCTGCCCGAAAATCGGCTTTGGCATAAACGTGGCGTAAACCCCGTTCTGCCTGGCGATTTCTTTCACCGCCGTGCGATAGGTCATGACCTTGTCGGCCATCTTCAGGGCATCGTCATAACGGAGATCGATCTCATGCTGGCTCGGCGCCACTTCGTGATGAGAATATTCCACGCGAATCCCCAGATCCTGCAGGGCGAAAATCGTCTGACGCCTCAGGTCTGTGGCCCGGTCTACGGGCAGACCGTCGAAGTAGCCGCCCTGATCCAGAATATCCGTTCCCTTGTCACTGGCAAAATAGAAATACTCCAGCTCCGGTCCCACGTTCATCGTATAGCCCTGATCGGCTATCTTCTTGAGGGTCCGCTTCAAAACATAACGGGGATCACCCTCATACGGCGTGCCGTCGGGATTTTGTATGTCGCAGATCACCCGCGCCACCGGACGATCCGTAGGGCGCCACGGTATCATCTGGAACGTCGTCGGATCCGCCATGGCGATCATGTCGCTCTCCTCGATCCGCGCAAATCCCTGAATCGATGACCCGTCAAACCCCATCCCCTCTTCCAGACCCTCCTCCAACTCCGACGGCGTGATGCTGAATATCTTCTGCATCCCCAATACGTCCGTAAACCAGAACTGAATGAAACTGACATTGTGTTCCTTCACCGCTTTCAGTACATCTTTCTTCGTCTTGCATTCAAACATCGCTCTCTCCTTCCTTTTAATCATTTAATCTTCAAAGGGTTTCTTTACTTTAGAACGGTCCAACATTCCTCTCTCTATTCCAACGGTTCGCTTTCAACGAGACTCCAGACGCCGGTCGGACAGGCCCCGGCACAAAAACCACAACCGATACAGCGGTTATCATCGACAACATACTCGTATGCGTCATCATTCAGTGAATGACGGGAAATGGCGCTTTGCGGACAAATGGTCTCACATAGACCGCAATCCCGGCATGCCCTCGCCGTTCATCAGTTCCACTCCCTTTTTGGTAATGGCTTTCGTAACCCTCGGCCAGACAAACATTGCGCCCTCCGCTGCGGCATCACACCCGACGTTTCCCGCGCCGATGACCACGACCCTTTTCCCGACCTTAATATCGTCAACTCTGCTGAGACGCAGAAAATCGAGGGCCGCAACGGCCCTTTCACCGCCGGGAACGGGAATGACACGCGGCTTCCGCG
>JAPLJQ010000395.1 GCA_026388495.1 Deltaproteobacteria bacterium
ATCCTTTCCGAATGGGTAAGCAATCCGTCCACTTGAGTCCTGACTGTGGAAGGATATTAGTTTCCAGGAACCGACCAGTTTGGGTATAGCTTCCCTGCTCATGCTGTGAATCCTTTCCTTCGCCGCATCTGTGTTCCTTCCGCCCGAGCCATGGTTTATACCGGCGCAACCGCTGATGAACAGGACAATAAGCAAGCTCAGCAGATAGATGTTTTTCATTTTGGATCTCTTTAGATGTTGTGTCGGATAATGTGATAAGTGTTTCTTTTAATTATTGCACCTCTACAGGATTCGGCCTCGTGTCAATGAATAAGGCTGCATACCATGAGATGGTATGCAGTATAAAGTTTATTTTCAAGCACTATGTTATCTTCTGGATGCCCATAACTGTCAACATCGTGTGATGGCGCCAACGGCATGTTCCTGTATTTGAATTACGACGCGCAGATTGGACAGAGCGACTATATCGCCCACAATATTTACGGAGGACTGAGAATCCAGTTCTGATAATATCAACGGAAACTTTGTATGTGGAGACGGCCTGTGTTCCTTTCTGAAACAGAGCATCCTGCGATTTTGACAAACGTCCATCCTTTAAAGCCGTAATCATTGATGTTATTTTCTCAGAAAACATGATACGGCTGTCCGTGAGCGGCGAGGGGTTTACCTTTTCCATTCAGAGCGAAACCACGGAGATGCAGGATTTCAATCCATTATCATTGATGTTCTTTACTAAACAATTATGGTATGGGTGACAAGAAATACGAGCATTCGGTTCTGTGAGGGTTTATGGATGACGGACAAATGGTGACATACTGTGGCACCGCCGGGAACCAGGCGATAAGAGAAAAACAATCCTCACTCTCCGGAAGCCGGAGAAACCGGTCTGCTCGACTCAAAATGAAAGAAACAAGGAACTGAAACGATGGCTTTCCACTGTCCTGCTGTGGCACTGAGGATATCATGCCTGTAGAAAAGACAAGGGCAACGAGTATCATCCTGTTTTGTTTCCAGTGCGTTCCACTGTCTATCCGTAAACTCTTCTTCAAGTCCCTCCTGATGCTTTTCTATCACGCCGCAGCGAAGCACCGACTCATCGCACTGCATAACCTCCGTTACGCCTTTCCGGAAAAAGAGATGGAGGAACTGATCACCATTGCCAAGGGGGTCTACCGGAATGTGGCCATCACCGCGGCGGAATTCTTCAGCATGCCGTCCATCACCCGTGAGAACGTCCATGAATGGGTCGAAGTAGAAGGTCTGGAGCATTTTGAAGCGGGGATTTCCCAGGGCAAGGGACTTCTCACTATTATTGCCCATTTCGGCAACTGGGAGTTGATGCCTGTAGCCGTCCCCCTGCTCCTCAATTTCCCCAAGCCCTCGTATATTGTCTATCGTCCACTGGACAGCCCCGTCCTCGATAACTTGGTCGAACATGTGCGGACGATAAACGGCAACGAAATGCTCCCGAAAGGGGGCTCCGGCAAACGGATCATGGGACTGCTCAAGGAGAACCACGCCATTGGGATCCTGAGCGATCAGAACGTGGCCGCCCGAGAGGGGCTCTTTGTCGATTTCTTTGGCCGCCCTGCCTGTACAGGTGCCGGACTTGCCGTCCTGGCCCTGCGGTCCGGGACGCCGGTCCTCCCAATGTTTATGGCGCGGCAGAAATCGGGAAAGTACAAGTTCATCCTGAAGCCCCTGGTGGAGATATCCCAAACCGGAGACTATGATAAGGATCTCCTGGAAAATACGCAGCGTTTCACCAAAGTTGTGGAAGATGTCGTCCGGGAGTATCCGGATCAGTGGTTCTGGATCCACCAGCGCTGGAAGACGAAAAAGTGGCAGATCGGGCTGTAACAGGTCATGGGACTACGCGTCAGGATGTACACAAAACGGCCGCTACACCTGGCAATACCAGTGAAATACCTCAACGCACCTCTTTAAATGACCCGCGAGAAACTCTCATCGGCATACTTGTGGAAATCGACAGCGATACCTGCCATACTTTGTAAGAAAATTGACTTGACATAGAAGAAAAATCACTCTTATACTCCCCCAACAAAAAAGGTAAGATCACAATTTAATAATGTTGGGCCCACTGTGGTTGCAACAGAAACCACGCTGCGAGAAGATATTTTGGACAACAGGAAAAGGAGAGACGTAATGGGAGACAAGGGCGGCAAGAAAGATAAGGAAAAGGGTCAAAAACAGAACGCCGAAAAACAGAAACAAAAGTCAAAAAACAAGATTGATAAGCAGCCAAAAAGAAAGCCTTGATAGAAATCACGGTGCGGAGATCTGCACAACAGCTTTGCCCGTTTGAAGTGCAAGGACGACGGTAACGAGCATCAAGATGAAAGTATCATATAAAGCCGCGCTTCTATCCGCATTCGTCTTTCCTGGCGTTGGCCAGCTCTATTTAAAAAGGTATTGGAGGGGGCTGGTTATCATGTTTTTGTCTTGCACCGGATTAGGCTACATGATCTGGTCGGCCACGGTATCTGCACTCAATCGCCTTGACGACGCTATGGTTAAGATGCAGGGTGGTACCACGAACCTGCAAGAGCTTTCAGACATTGTCGGATCAAAAATGTTAACCTCAGATCCCTATCGTGACGCTGTTTTCTACGTTATTGTTTGCTTTTGGATATTTGCTATCATAGATGCCTATAGGATCGGAAAGCAGAGAGAATTTCAGGACGAAGAGACTTCCCAATTGTAATTCCTTTCCCATCCAGTTGAATGATAAATGACAATGGAGTGAAACTTTGTTCCCTTCTTCCTCATTCTCTAAATAACAATGAATCTACTATTTAGAAATCCTGTTATCAGAATACTGGTCTTGCCGGCAGCCCTGTTGATCTTCCTTTTTGCCTGTTCATCGCCAAAATCGCCCCCTGCCAAACGTCCCGTTCCGGTCACCGTGGCCGCGGCTATCCAGAAGACCATCCCCATACAGATCGAGGCGATCGGCGCTGTCGAGCCATATCAAACCATCTCCGTAAAAACCCAGATCACGGGGCAGATTACCCAGGTCTATTTCAAAGAGGGCCAGGACGTGAAAAA
>JAPLJQ010000133.1 GCA_026388495.1 Deltaproteobacteria bacterium
GCTGGTGGGTTTGGCAGATTTCTGGACCTGGATGCAGCCATAACAATCGGCCTCCTTCCCGATCTGCCACGGGACCGGTTTCATTTTATCGGTAATGCGTCTCTCACGGGAAGCCATATGCTTCTTGTGTCGCAGAGGCATCGGGAAAGGCAGCGCGAGCAAGCCCGGCGGATGACCTATCTGGAGCTTACGACGGCTCCGGCCTATATGGATCAATATACCGCCGCCCTGTTTCTTCCTCATACAAATCCGACCCTGTTTCCTTCACAATATGTCAGCAGGAAGTAATGTCATGTAACCGGGCCCGGTTTACCGCGAGATGCGCCCTTCTGACCGGTTCGGGAAGTTTGTAACCCCTGCAACAATGAAGAACGATGTCGGCGGATTTCCTGATCCCGATCATGTGGCCCGGCGATATGAATATCGGCTTTACTTTTTTCTTCGTTCGCAAAACGGCTCCCACAATCCTGTCATGGAGGATCAGGTCCGCGTAATCACCCACATCGTTCCCCACCTCACCGTATCGTCCTGCCAGTCTTGTCTTTGCACAACCGATGGTCGGGATATTGAGGAAAAGCCCCATATGGGAGGCCAGACCCACTCCCCGCGGATGGGCAATCCCCTGCCCGTCGAAAATGACCACGTCCGGGACATGGTGAACGTTTTCGAAGATCTTGAGAAAGGCAGGCCCTTCCCTGAAGGACAGAAATCCCGGGATATAGGGGAAAGGCGCCCTTTCAACAGCCGTCCGTTCTTCTATGATGTCCAACGACGGGAATTCCATTATGATGACGGCGGCATAGAAAATGTCACTGTGCTTTGAGTAAGATATATCGGCGCCGGCGATGGTTTTGATCCGTCCGGGAAAATCTCTATCGTGAAGGATCAGCCTTTGCCGGAGTTCCTGCTGAATGCCAATGGCTTCTTTGCAGGTAACATTCCAGGGGTGCAGGTATTTAATATTTAACATGATTGTAATAAAAAAAGGCGCCGTCGGATCAAACAAGATTTGGAATGGTTGAAAAACTCAAAAAAATGAAGTCCCCTCAGCTCAGAATCTTGTATAAAAAATCTTCGATTTTCAGGTCTCGATTCTTTAAGAGTGAGGCTTAAGAATGGTCCTGGCCTGATCGATATCCTGTTTGATCTGCTCGACCAGCTTTTCGGGTCCTTCAAATTTTATTTCATTCCGGATCCTGTCAATGAAAAGGATATCCAGATTTTTTCCGTAGATATTCTCTTTAAAATCGAGAAGATGAACCTCTATGGAAAGCTTTTCATCGGCAAACGTGGGGTTAACCCCGATATTTAAAACGCCCTGATGGCAATTTCCTCCCATATGAATGACGGCGGCATAGACGCCGTTGGCGGGTATGAGGACCTTGACCGGTTTAATATTCGCCGTAGGGAACCCTAAGCTGCCACCCCGGCGGCTTCCTTCTATGACGATTCCACTGAGGTTATAAGGCCGTCCCAAGATGGCAGTTGCGTTCTTCAGATCTCCTCCAAGGATGGCATATCGCAAGCGGGTGCTGCTGATGACGGAGTTGTCGATCTTGAATGGGTTAATAATACTGACCTCGAATCCCAGTTTTTTGCCAAGCGCTGAAAGCAGAGATTCATTCCCTTCCTTGTCCTTACCAAAGGTATAGTCATGTCCGATAAGAATTTTCCGTATATGGAGCGTGTCCCAGAGGATATGACGGACGAATTCTTCGGCGGTCGTTTCCGAAAATTCGAGAGTAAACGGAATGACCATCAGGGCGTCGATTCCCTGCTTTTCGATCAGCCTGATTTTCTCCTCAAGTGTCGTAATGAGATAAAAAGGCCTCCTGTCCGGATGAAGAATCTTCTTTGGATGAGGATCAAAGGTGATGACCACGGCCTTTCGGTTCTCTTGACGGGCTTCCTGAATTAAGGTTTTAAAAAGGAATTGATGTCCCAGGTGCACACCATCGAAATTGCCTATGGTTACAAAAGCCTCCCTGAATTCGCGAGGAACGTCTCCCGTTCCCTTGATAAGTTTCATATCGTCGCCTGATTTGATTTTAATATTTTAACCGGGGGAGCTTCTCCTATGCCCAATCCTGAGAGCGCGGAGATCCCATTTTCGAAGCTAACATAGCACTTGTGGCGTTAAATTCAAGCTCAATTTTGCTTGACAAGGGCCTGAATCTCAGTGTAGACAGACACCGTGCCGAAGTGGCGGAACTGGTAGACGCGCTAGGTTCAGGGTCTAGTGGGAGTACTCCTGTCCGGGTTCAAATCCCGGCTTCGGCACCATGTATCGATATGCGGCGCAATCTCAACAGGTTGCGCTTTTTCTGTTTTGGCAGGGTGCATATGGGGTGCGGATGGGTGCGTTGAATCTCTTTCATTATCCAAACGATTCACAGCATCCCTGTTCTGATTCGGAATCCATCTTCCATAAATATCAACGGTCATCTGGATACTGCTGTGGCCAAGCTGTTCCTTTACGTAAACCGGACTTACTCCCCCACTTAACAGTTGGCTCAGCATAAGCAAAACCCTCGCATGAAAATGGAGGGCATGCTCGTTAATTGATCAATGATAACAAGAAGTTAAAACATATCGCGCGGCGATATCACGTCTTTTATAAGGTGACGCCTTGAGCAACAGGGATCTTAAATTCTTATGCATATTACCCTTATTTCGTACAATTCGCTTTCAAATGGACTCTGACAAGCATATTATGTATATTAATTGCAAATCATCAGGTTTTTGCGTACTTATGCTCTGTAATTGACGATTTTTAACAAATATGCGAAGTTATTGCTGGTAATGGTTACATTTGCAAGTCCATCTATGAACCAACGATACATGATTGAA
>JAPLJQ010000392.1 GCA_026388495.1 Deltaproteobacteria bacterium
CCCATTCTCCATCGACAGGATCATTTTCAACTCGTGGATAAGGGGCGGCAGATCGTCGATGATCGTATCCCATACGCGATCAAGATCGATATCGAAATAGGCATGGATCAGTCGATTTCGCATGGTCACGATAACTATCCAGGGGATTTCGGGGTGTGCTTCACGAAATGCCGATGATACTCTGGACGCCGCCTCGCCGACTATTTCGATCGATTTGACGAGGGAAAGGGTCAGCATCCGGTTCGCATCAAGTTCCGATCGCGACTTATCGCCGACAAACGACAATGCCTCCTGTGCCGCATCCAGCATATGGCGGACACGGACAATATCAGGATTCGACATACTGAACCTCCGCTTCTACCATGACCTCATCCCGAAAGTACCGGCTTAGCTCCGCCGGTGTCCGCAAGTCCGCTTTGCGTCCCAGGATGTCGGAAAGCGCCAGTTCCATCTCGGCCAGCCGGATGTAGCCGACCCGCCGACCGGGTTGAAACTCCACCAGCACATCCACATCGCTGTCTGGCCGGAAGTCCTGCCGGAGAACCGATCCGAAAAAGGATAGTCGCCCGATATGATATTTGATGCAGAATTGTTCGATACGGTTTTTCTGAAATTGTATATTGGCGATCGTACCCATATTCATCAACCCCATTTCAACACCCTGTTCCGTCGTTCAACGCGTGTAAGCGAGAGTGGCCGGATTTATTATCTATCCGATTCCAGCCAAAATTCGCATCACCTGTCATTCATTGCCACGGAATAAACCATAACCATTCGTAATCTTGCATAATAGATCATATTTATCAAGCAAACATTAGAGGAAGTTACATGACTGTCAACTCAGTCTTTCTACTCAAAATTAAGGCATCTTGAGTAGTCTTTCGCTTCGCCAAACCCTGACAACTCTAACCTTGCTTTCATCGAGACGATAAATAATACGGAAAGGCGAACAGATAATCTCTCGTAGATTCGCAATTCCAAATTCCGGCACAATACGTCCACTTTCGGGGAAAGCGCCAAGTCTTTCTACCTGAGAAACAATTTCTCTTAATAACTTATCTCCCACGGCAGGTACCTGTTGATCGGCATACCAGGAACGAATATCATCCAGATCATTGACCGCCGAGGCAGCAAAAGTGATCTCTTTCTTACGCTGCATGCCTATTCGCTCATTCCGAGATGTTTTTTTACATCCGCCAAGCTTATTTCCTTCCCTTCTTCAATATCCATCAAACCCCGTACAACGCCTCGCAAGAATGCCTGCTCTTCTGCTTTCGCCTCATAATCTTTTAAAGATTCAACAATGGCAACACCTCTTCCCCGGCTGGTCACAAGCACAGGTCGGTGAGTTTTATCAACCTGAGCGATGATCCGTCCAGGGTTAATCTTTAGATCACTAATCGGAACAACGTCTTCTGAATATTTAATGTCTGACTGCATATTAACCTCCTGAATGGTCTTTTTATAGCACCAGTAATAACACCTGTTAAATGACCTGTCAAATATTTTTCACACGTATCAAGAAGGACGAACCCGTAAAAAGTCGAATTCTGTCATTTCGAGGAGCAAAGCGACGAGAAATCTTTAATTATTTCAAGATTTCTCCCTACGGTCGAAATGACATGACGGGCGTTTTCCGACTTTTTACGGGGGCGTCAAGAAGGAATACCATATCTTTTGGCACATCTATGGCAGGAACCCGGGAAAACGATACAACTAACGGGTGAGGACGTCATCGGTATGACGGATAACATCCGCAATCCAGGCGTTCAGACTCTTGCCCGACGCCTTGGCCATAGTTGCCGCCTTGTCGTACAACTCCTGCGAAAGGC
>JAPLJQ010000593.1 GCA_026388495.1 Deltaproteobacteria bacterium
AAAGAATCTGATATTAAAGTGATTGCCTACGGCGGGATGTGTTTAGAGGGTTTGCTTGCCATCGGTGTCCTCGTTGCCTGCGGATGCGGTCTTGCTTTTTCTGACTACGCGAATATTGTATTTCCAACCGTCGCAGGGGCAAAATCAAACCCCATTCTGGCGTTTGCCGCCGGTGCAGGCGGCTTGTTTGACAAGGCATTCGGGGTACCACCTGTGTACGGGACAGTCTTCGGAATCCTCCTTGTCGAGGGTTTTGTGGTGACAACCCTCGATACGGCAGTCAGGCTCAACCGATATTTATTCGAAGAGCTCTGGCAGGTGATATTCAAGAATGTTCCGAAGATAATGAAAAGCTATCTCTTCAACGCTGCGCTCGCGGTGGTGTTTATGTATCTCCTGGCGTACAACAATGCATTTTTGGTAATCTGGCCGGCATTCGGTTCCGCGAATCAGTTGCTTGCCTCCCTGGCATTGATTGCCGTGTCCGTGTGGCTGGTAAACAGAGGCATCAATGCGTTGTTTACGGTAGTACCGGCCATATTTATGATGGTCACAACCATATATTCTCTGTTTGTTCTGCTCATTGAGAAATATCTTCCCAAGCAGAACTACGCGCTGGCTGTATTTGCCGCATTAATGATCATTCTGTCCATCGGAGTGATATGGTTGGCGTTTAAAAAATGGAGGGAATTGAGGAAGAGCGGCAAAATAGCAGAGAGTGCAGCATAATAATGTGATAAAAAGTATGTGTTAATCACAGGAGTTGCAGGTTTCAGAAGGGACAGCATAAAGCTGTCCCTTCTACTTTATCCATCTTGCCAACATCTATAAACGTCTTTTCGGCAGGAACTCAGGATTAACAAGATTCGGAGGCGTCTGACCGCTCAAACCGGCAATGAGGTTTTCTACGGCAAGAGATGCCATCCTGAAACGCGCTTCATGGGTGCCGCTTCCCACGTGAGGAAGAAGAACCACATTATCAAGCTCGTCCAGACCGGGGCTGAGGGCGGGTTCATGCTCGTAAACATCCAGGCCTGCGCCGCCGATTTTTCCATCCCTCAGGGCTGAGACCAGGGCCGCTTCGTCAATCACGGGACCGCGGGACGTATTGATGAGACAGGCTTTTGTTTTCATGTGGGAAAGCTCATTTTCTCCGATCAGGTGTTGGGTTTCTTCCGTCAGAGGGACATGAAGGGAAACGATGTCTGATTCCATCAGGAGCGTTTCCAGGTCGGCGTATTCAACCGCGAGTGCTCTTTCCTCTGCACTGTCAAGTCGGTTTCTCTTATAATACAGAATCCGCATACTAAAGCTTCCGGCTATCTTGGCGACGGCTTTCCCGATTTCCCCAAGGCCTACAATTCCCAGCGTTTTGCCGGTTACCTCCCGGCCTAAAAAAAGCATGGGCGCCCAGAATTGAAAACGGCCTTCTCTTACCATTCTGTCGCCCTCGACAAGCCTTCGAGAAACCGCAAGGATCAGAGCAAAGGCGAGTTCGGCTGTTGTATCGGTGAGAACCCCTGGTGTATTTGAAACCATGATTCCACGTGACGTGGCTGCCTTGACGTCGATATTATTATAACCGACACCGAAGTTGGCAATCATTTTTAAATGGGGGGCGCAAGCCAGCACTTCTTCATCAATACGGTCCGTGATCATCGGCAGAAGCCCATGCTTGTCTCTTACGCTTAAAATCAGCGCCCGACGATCCATGGGATAATCCTCTTGATTGATTTCCACCCGGTATTTTTCTTTAAGAGGCAACGTGGCATTTTCAGGAAGATTTCCCGTGATCAGTATCCTTAAGTCCATGATCCGCCCCTTTTTTTATTCATTGTCCCACATTTGACGAACGCGTAAAAAGTCAAATTTGGCCCATTTTTGTCATTCCCGCGAAAGCGGGAATCCAGTTATTTAAGCATTTTATGGATTCCCGCCTGCGCGGGAATGACAGGTTATGGGACTTTTTACGAGGACGTCATATTTGGCGTTTTCGTACAACGTCTGATTTTGCCTCTATTGCATATATATTATCATATCTTATAAAATATTTCATTGTTCATTAAATGACGCCTTCGTAAAAAGTCGTCATTCCGGCGGAAGCCGGAATCCAGAGTAAATGTAACTACTGGAAAGAACTGGATTCCGGATCAAGTCCGGAATGACAAAGTAGGGATTTTCGGACTTTTTACGAGTTCGTCATTAAATAGGGAGATATTATTTTCGGTTCATCCGGCTGATGGATACTTCCTTGTAGTCAACACCCGAGCTTATGATCAAAACATTTCTGAATACAGGCGGTAAGGATTATATTGCGGTTTATAGTTCTTCAACAAATAAATTGATTTTTTTATAAACTGATCATATAATGTAATTGAAAAATTAAATATTGATATAGGGTTCAGAGACTAGTCTCTGGAGGAATATTGCAAGTTGGTCGGGCCGCCACTGTTGTGGAAACAGTTGGCGGTTTTTTTATATTATGTCATTTTTTACCCGCTCATATTCATTCGTATGCAATTAGATAAATACAAAAAATATGACTGAACCGAATAACTTATTGCATGGAGATCATCGTGTATGAAAGCGAAAGATTTGATGGTACCTGTTTATGATTATCTTAGGCCTGACAGCACCCTCAATGAGGCAGTCAATCTCCTCAGGACCGCCGTTCGTGGGGAACATAAGTTTGGAGTCATGGGATTGTCTGTGCTTGACGATAAGAAAAAGCTTGTGGGGATGCTTTCCATGACGGACATTCTTAAGGCGGTCTACCCTTCCTACATGACCATGATGAATTTAGGTGATTTTACCTGGGACGGGATGCTGGAATCCCTCGCCTGCCAAGCGGGAGATAAAAAGGTGGGGGATATCATGACCAGGAAGGTTATAACCGTCCAAGAAGACGATCCCCTCATGGAGTGTGTGGATCACATGCTGAAAGGTCATGTCAGGAGGATGCCCGTTCTGGATAAAGGGGGAAAGGTGGTCGGGATGATTTACCTGCGTGACATTTTTTATGCCGTCACACAATCGATGATGGATGAGCGTTGCAAGCTTTGAGAGGTGAAAGGTGGAACCGAACGCCGCAGCAGTTTCAAATCAGATCGTGATGGGGCCGACATTCTGGATCGCCACATCTATTTTTCTTCTTGCTTACGCCCTGATCGTATCGGAAAAAATCCACAAGACCATCATTGCCATCTTCGGGGCGGCCCTGATGATTGTCATAGGCATTGTGACCCAGGAAGATGCCTTTCATTCCATAGAACTGGGAGTTGACTGGAACGTGATCTTTCTTTTGGTGAGCATGATGACCATTATCAACATCATGAGACCCACGGGCATCTTTGAGTACATTGCCATTAAAAGCGCTAAGGTTGCGAAGGGAGAGCCCTTTCGAATCATGGTCATATTTTCCATAGTGACCGCCATGCTCTCCGCATTTCTCGATAATGTGACAACGGTACTCCTGATTGCTCCCGTGACGCTGCTCATCTGCCAGGCCCTTGAACTTGATGTGGTGCCATTTCTCATCACGGAGGTCCTTGCTTCCAACATTGGCGGGACGGCAACTCTCATCGGCGACCCACCGAACATCATGATCGCCTCGAAGGCCCAGCTGGACTTTATGGCATTCATTTACCATCTGACGCCGGTCATTATCATTACCATGATCATATATATAATTACATTGAAGCTGCTATTCGGGAAAAGGCTGACAGTAGGGAAGACTTGCGG
>JAPLJQ010000076.1 GCA_026388495.1 Deltaproteobacteria bacterium
CGGACCCAGTAGAGCACCCAAGTCAGAGGACGTCGGCATCATTCATAAATGTAGGTAAAGAGGATGATGTTTACATAGAAGTGCTTGAGCCAACGCATGAAATATCGCCTGTAACCAATTTTCTCAAAAAAAGTGGAGGAGGTCTACACCATCTCTGTTTTGAAGTGGATGACATCGGGAAGATATCAAAAGATCTGGTTGAAAAAGGTTTTAAAATGGTCAACCCTCCGGAGGACTGTGCAGCCTACGATAAAAACCTCAAAAGGGAGTGTAAAGGTGTTTCACGTATCGCATTTTTTATTCTGGGAGACGTACTGCTTGTTGAGTTGATAGAAAAAGGTGTATGATACCTCATTCCAATTCTAAATCAAACACACATGCCGACTTGTCGGCACAAAAAGGAATGAAAATGTCGCCAGATGCCTCCTTTTTATAGTAAGAATATCCATGTAGTCATTCCAATAAGGAGGGGTCACATGGATATAATCGTTGAAAGAGGAGCGGGCCTTGATGTGCACAAGGAAACAGTAGTTGCATGCATCATGGGGGCAGGGATAAAAAAGGAGATACGGACCTTCAGTACCATGACCAACGATCTCATACAGCTCAGGATTTGGCTCAAGGAAAACCGGATTACCCACATCGCCATGGAAAGTACCGGAGTCTACTGGAAACCCATATTCAACATACTGGAAGATACCTTTGAGGTAATATTGGTAAATGCACGGCACGTTAAAAATGTACCGGGAAGAAAAACAGATGTTAAGGACAGCGAGTGGCTCTGTAAACTTTTAAGAAGCGGGCTGGTCAGGGGAAGTTTCATCCCTCCTAAAGAAATACGAGAATTGAGAGACCTCACCCGGTACAAGAGGAAGCTCATTCAGTCTGTTGCCTCCGAAAAGCAGAGAATCGAAAAGATTCTTGAAGATACGAATATAAAGCTCTCCTGTGTTGCCTCAGATATATTCGGGGTAAGTGGAACAAGGATTATCGAAGAGCTGATGAAAGGTGACCTTAAGGCAGAGGAAATGGCTGAATTGAGCAAGGGTAAATTAAGGAGAAAAAAAGACGACCTCAAGGAAGCACTCGCGGGGCATATGGATACACATCATGCATTCATGATAAAGGCATCTATGAAACATATAAAGGCCATCGAAGAGATACTCTCAAACCTGGAGCAAAAGATTGGGGAAATGATTGATCTTCACTATAAGGAAGAATATGAACTTCTTCAGACCATACCGCCTGTGAAAGACAGTGCTTCCGTCATCATCGCAGAGATGGGCGTAAACATGGGTCTATTCCCCAGCGAAATGCACCTTTCGTCATGGGCTGGAATGAGTCCTGGCAACAACGAAAGTGCGGGTAAGAAAAAACCCGGGACCACTACAAACGGCAATAAGTGCTTAAAAAGTATCCTTACGGAACTTGCATGGGTGGCATCAAGGATGAAAGGCACGTACCTCAGGGCCAAATATCAGAGTCTCGCAGGAAGAAGGGGAAAGAAAAAAGCGCTCATTGCAGTAGGACACAAAATACTCATCATGTGCTATCACATACTCAAATACAAAGTGCCCTACAAGGAACTGGGGGCAAACTACCTTGATACTCGTAAGAAAGACCGTATTGTGAAGAGCTATTTAAAGAGACTTACCAGCCTTGGATTTACGGTAACATTGAAAGAAGCGGCATAAATACATAAAAACGATATAACACAATGTGGAAAAAAGGTCGACGCCTACTGGTGGTTAAAACCCCGTAAATCAAACTGACCTCAGCCGGTCATATGGACAAAACAGTGTTGCCAAAGAGCACGCAGGGGAAATTATTATAACCCGGACCGGCTAATCCACATGTGAGAAAAAGAAACAAAGTCAAACAAACATGTATAGGGAGATTTATTTTCTGGGGAAAGCGCTATCATCGTTGGCCGCGTCATCTGCTCCTCCGACGTACTATTACCGTACGCCTACGTCGCCTCTTCCTTGCCGCCTCGATATCATCTTTGATTTGAAGATGGAATGAAATGTAGATTGAAAAACAGATGGGTTTCATTTACGCAATTACGGTTTCCGATTTCCGATTTCCGATTTTTCCGGCCCTTTCCTCCCATACAAGAGTGATTCGAAAAACCAGCCGGCCTGCGAAAAAATCCTTTTTAAACCAATCTTTTTCTCCATTTCCCCGGCAATATCAAAACCGGAAAGTTTCCCGTATGTCCTTAGAAATAATAGCTTTTCTTTTATATCAACCTTCAGCTTTCCCTGTCTTTCCATCTTTTCCGCGTATCTGTTTAGCCTCCAGAACATCCGTTCCATATCTGTCTTGCCGATAGATTTTCTCTGTGCCCTGTCAAAATCGAG
>JAPLJQ010000408.1 GCA_026388495.1 Deltaproteobacteria bacterium
GATCACGGCGACGGCCGGCGGCGCCGCCGCGAGAAGAACAAAACCGGTCCAGAGCGCTTCGTCGCGGATCAGCAGGGCGCTCAGTCCGATGATGATGTTCCCGAGGATGATATAGCTCATGATAATCCCGAGCAGGGCCGGGAAGAGGAGGGTTCGGGGCTTGACGAATACCTCGTTCCCGATTTCCATCGTGGAGAGGGTCATCGCCAAAGCAAGGGCGGGAAGGACCAGATGCCTCGTCACCGGAGCGGCCCCGGGCAGTGCCAAGCCTGCGGCCAGGGCGAGGAGGAAGATTCCGTTCCGGTTGCGGAGGAGGATTTTCAGATGGGTCATTCCGTCATGCCACCTCTCGTCATGTTTCAAACATCCGCAGGCCGGTCCCTTCTGTTTCAGGAAGAATTCCTCCGCGCCGCGGGAAGCAGGGACCGGTTTTGACTGCATTAGCTCAAATCAAGCGACGGGCCAAAGAGGCATAATCGAGGCTATTCGAACAGATATTGATTGCAAAGTCAAGGACCTTGTCGGCGACAAACAAATGCCCTCCCGTGATTCGGGAGGGCGCTGTGACCGTATTTGCCCTTTATAAGTCTCACCGCCTGATGATCATCCGGAACGGCGGCGAGGTCGGTTACGCCAACTTCGCGAGCAGGGCCTGGGAGACCTCCTTCACGCCGGGCGTGCCGTCCACCTCAAGAATCTTGACGCGCGTTCTGAAATAATTGGCGGCGGCCAGCGTCCCTGTTTTCGTGTCGTAGTAGATCCCGTGGCGCTTGTCGATCGCCGCCTCGTCCTGGTCGTCGGCCCGGGCGGTCAGTTTGTCGCAACCGCAGACGCGGCAGACCGGCTTCCCCTCCTTTTCGGCGGGCTTGATCGCGTCGATGAAGATGTTGTTGGGGTGGTTGTTGTCTGTGGCACAGAGACGGCGGCCCATGATCCGCTTCTTGGCGATCTCCCGGTCGAGGACGATCTCGATGACATAGTCGAGCTTCATCCCGGCATCCTGAAGCGCCTTCCCGAGGGCCTCCGCCTGGGCGAGGTTCCGGGGGAAGCCGTCGAGAAGCCAGCCGTTTTTACAGTCCGCCTCCCGGAGGCGGTTCAGGATCATCGGGACGGTGATCGCATCGGGAACCAGCTCGCCGCGGTCAATGAAACCCTTTGCCTTCTGACCGAGTTCGGTTCCATTCTTAATGTTTACCCGGAAGATCACACCCGTCTCGATGTGGGGGACGCCGTACTTCTTTTGAACCACCGCGCCTTGAGTCCCTTTTCCACTGCCGTTCGGTCCGAAAATCAGAATATTCATGTCCGTGAGTTCCTTTCTCAGTGTGAGATAGGCGGCCTTCGCCGCCTGTTGAAAATGGAAAATGTATCCGTTTTGATGCAACCGAAACCAGCCGCCCTTTCCGCTTGCAGGAGGGGATCAAAGGGGAGGGGTGAAGCCGGGAATATCAATATTTTGTAAAATCACAGTTTTCTCACGGCGCACGGCCATGACCGGTCAGTGTCCTCAGGAAGGGCCGCAACTGGTTGCGGCACAGCTCCCGCAGCCGTCGCCGCCCGCGGAGGTGTTTCCGATCTTTCCCGCGAAGGCGGACATCAGCCGTTCCACCTTGATTGACCCGCACTTCGGGCAGGCGACGGATACTTTTTCGTCTCGGCTCCGGAAAAGGACCTCAAAGCTCTCCCTGCATTTCCGGCATTTGAATTCAAAAATCGGCATCGGCTCGTTTCCTCCGGCAGACCGCAACATTCCCCGTTCTTTTACCGGGGACCGCAATCCGCTCTCGTTCTCAATGCGCTGGCAGAGTAGAAGAAACCTCCGAAAATGTCAAGGCCGATCACAGGGGCCGATCACAGGCTGTGTCACAGGCTGATCACAGGCTGGCCGATCACAGGCTGGCCTGATTACGGACCTGAGGTCATCGCGCGAAAGAGCAGGGGGGAGCAGCGGATGGGGGAAAATCTTCATATATTTCTTGACAGGTGAGGTACGGCGTGAGAGTAAAAAACGCTTTTTTTACAAGGTCTGTGATAACGCGGGCAGGGTAGGGTGAGACCCGATAGAAAGGTGTGAGCTATGGCGATCGCAAAAAAAATCCACGGGTTTATGACGCAGGCCTCCTTTATCCGGAAGATGTTCGAGGAAGGGGTCCGGCTTAAACAGAAATACGGTGCGGAGAATGTCTTCGATTTCAGTCTCGGGAATCCCAACATCGATCCCCCGGAGGCCGTCAAGGCGCGGCTGCGTGAGCTGGTTTCCGCCGAGATTCCGGGGAAACACATGTACATGCCGAACGCCGGATATCCGGAGACCCGTGAGGCCGTTGCGGCGGAGGTGAGCGTTTCCCGTGGGGTGGCGCTCACGGCCGACCAGATCGTGATGACCTGCGGCGCCGGCGGCGCATTGAACGTCATTCTGAAAACGATCCTCGATCCGGGGGATGAGGTGATCATCCCGGCCCCCTTTTTCGTAGAGTACCGCTTCTATGTGGACAATGCCGGCGGCGCGACCCGAATCGTCCCGCTGCGGGAGGATTTTTCCCTCGATCTCAATGCGATCCGGGAAGCCGTGACCGAAAAAACCAGGGCCGTCCTGATCAACTCTCCGAACAACCCGACGGGGAAGGTCTATGACGGGGCGTCCATCCGCGGTCTTGCGACGCTCCTGGCCGAGAGGGGAAAGGAACTCAACCGCGAGATCTACCTGATCTCCGACGAACCCTACAGCGAAATCGTTTATGACGGGGTGGCGGTTCCGAGCGTGATGAAGGCTTATCCCCACAGCTTCGTTGCCTCCTCCTACTCCAAAACGCTTTCCCTTCCCGGCGAGCGGATCGGCTATATTGCCGTGAATCCCGCAATGGCAGATCTTGAGGAGGTTATGGACGGGCTCACGCTCTGCAACCGGATCCTCGGTTTTGTGAATGCCCCCGCCCTGATGCAGCGGGCGATCGCCGGCCTCCGGGGGGTGAGGGTGGATGTGGAGACCTACTGCAAAAAACGGGATCTTCTATGCGACGGCCTCGCCTCGGTCGGATACCGGGTTAGCAAACCGGAAGGGGCCTTTTATTTATTCCCCCGGACGCCCATTGCCGACGATGTCCGGTTTGCAGAAGCGCTCCGGAAGCGGCGGATCCTCACCGTCCCCGGGAGCGGCTTCTGCGGTCCCGGCCATATCCGGATTGCCTACTGTGTGGACGATGCCACGATTCTGGGCGCCATCGAAGGCTTCGGGGAGGTCTGGAAGGAATTCAAATAGGGGAGGGCGTCAATAGACAATGTCGAAGCCGGTGAAGCGGCCGGTGGCATTTTCTTCTGCAACCTCCAGATGATCCACCCTCGCGGGAGGCGTTCCGGTCCTGCACCAGGCGAGCATCGCCTCGGCGTCTTTCTGCTCCCCCTCGAAGACCGCCTCGACGCGATCGCCCGGGAGGTTCCGAACCCAACCGGTTACCCCCAATGAGCGGGCGGCCCTCAACGCGTTCGCCCGGAAACAAACCCCCTGAACGCGGCCCGAAATATGGACATGATAACGTTTTTTCATCCCGTCCGGATTTCCGTCAATGCGAAAAACGCCGCCTCGTCAAGGATGGCGATCCCCGCCTGCCTCGCCTTCTCTATTTTGGAACCGGCGGCCTCCCCCGCGACGACGTAGTCTGTTGTCTTCGTAACCGAACTGCCGACCGCCCCGCCCAGGGATTCCACGAGCGCCTGGGCCTCGCTGCGGTCCATTCGGGCCAGAGTTCCTGTAAAGACGAATGTTTTTCCTGTGAAGGGTGCGGCCTGCGATCGCGCTGTCTGCCGGGGGGTTACGCCCGCTCCGCGGAGTTTTTCAATCACCTGAAGGTTGGCCGGTTCCCGGAAGAAGCCGGCGACGGCCGCGGCGACCTCGGGTCCGATATCCCGGACGGTTTGCAGCTCTTCGGCGGTGGCGGTCATCAGGGCGTCCAACGCGCCGTGCGCCTGCGCGAGGCGTTTCGCCGTGTGTTCCCCGACGTGGCGGATGCCGAGGGCGAAGATCAGACGGTCCAGCGGCGGGTTTTTCGCCCGGGCGATCGCCGCCAGGAGATTGGAAGCCGATTTTTCGGCCATCCGTTCCAGGCCGAGGAGCTGTTCCATTGTCAGGAAGAAGAGATCGGCAGGGTCATGGATCAGGCCGGCCGTCACGAGTTGTGTAACCATTTTGTCTCCCAGACCTTCGATGTCCAGCGCCCCGCGGGAGGCGAAGTGGGCGATGTGTTCGCGGATCTGGGCCGGGCAGGCGATGCCGATGCACCGGCGGGCAACCTCGCCCTCCATCCGGACGATGCGGGAACCGCATTCCGGGCAGGTCTCCGGCATGATGAAAGGCTTCTCCGCGCCGGTTCTTGCGGTCCGGACCACCTCGACGACCTCGGGAATCACGTCGCCGGCCCGCCGGATCATCACCGTATCCCCGATGCGGATATCCTTCTTGCGGATTTCGTCATCATTGTGAAGGGTCGCCCGGCTGACCATGACGCCGCCGACACGGACCGGCTTCATCACGGCGACCGGCGTCAGGACGCCCGTCCTTCCAACCTGGACGATGATCCCTTCGATGACCGTTTGCTCCCGGATGGCGGCGAATTTGCAAGCAACCGCCCAGCGGGGGCTGCGGGACACGGCGCCGAGATGCTCTTGCAGGGCGAGGTCATTCACCTTGATCACGATCCCGTCGATCTCGTAGGGGAGTTCCTCGCGTATTTGGCCGATGTGGTGGTAATATTCAATGCATTCTTCAATTTCTACTGCGGGGCGGATCAGGGGATTCACATGGAAGCCCCAGGTGGCGAGCGCCCGGAGGACCTCCCCGTGCGTCCGGAAGGAAACCCCTTCCGCCGTCCCGATCGCATAGCAGAACAGGGTGAGCGGTCGCCGCGCCGTGATCCGCGAGTCGAGCTGGCGGAGCGAGCCCGCCGCCGCGTTGCGGGGGTTGGCGAAGGGGGGTTCTCCCTGTTCCGTCCGGCGGCGGTTCAGGTTGCGAAAGGCCTCCCGTTCCATGCAGACCTCTCCCCGGACCTCGATCCTTTCCGGCACGGCCGCCATCCCGTCTCCCGGTGTGCCGGCACGGTCTTCCGGACGCGGGATGAAAAGGGGGATCGCCGGAATCGTCCGGAGGTTTAGCGTGATGTCTTCGCCTACGGCGCCGTCCCCGCGCGTCGAACCCACCGTCAGCCGGCCCGATTCGTAGAGAAGGTTCACGGCGAGGCCGTCCAACTTCGGCTCCACGACATAGCGGATGGGGTCGTCGCTTTCCAGAAACCGGCGGCAGCGGCGGTCGAATTCGCGGATCTCCTCGTCGGAGAAGGCGTTGGCCAGGCTGAGCATCGGGGTCCGGTGGGTGACGGTCCCGAATTTTTCCAGCGGGGGCGCGCCGACACGCTGCGTCGGGGAGTCCGGGGCGATAAGATCAGGGAATTCCGTTTCCAGCTCGGTCAGTTCCCGGAGGAGAAGGTCATAGTCGGCGTCGGCGATCTCCGGATCATCCCACTGGTAGTAACGACGGTTGTGGCGGATGAGGGTTGTCCGGAGGGATTCGATTCGGGTCCGCGCCGATTCACGATTCATCGAGGGTCACCCTGTTGAAGTTCAGCGTTTTTCAAAACGAGACCTTTGAATTTCTGCCAAAACTTGGTAAATTGTCATTTGTGCCCCGTATCAAATACGGGGTAAACTCCAGTAGGAATCCAGTCCTTGTCTGGTTCCCGGCCTTCGCCGGGACGACGTCTGGATTCCCGCCGGAGTTTACCCTCGCGAAAGCGGGGGTGGGAATGACAAACTGGGGGTATTTTTCAATAAGCTCTCAAAACAGCCGCCTGTGTGCGAGGGGGTTTTCCCCAGCCATCTTAGGCTATCACGATTTGACCAGTCGCAGCTCCGGTTTTCCCCTCGGGGGTTTTTCCGGTCCGGTCTCTTGCTGCCGCAGGAGCTGTTCGTTGAAGATGTGGTTTTTGGCCCGGACCGCGTTGATGATGAAAAAAATGATGACCGCTTTTTCCCATTCTTTTGAGGGTTCGAAATGCTCCATCCGCTTCTTGTATTTTTCCCAGAGGGAGGAGAGGGAGGCCTCGTCGAGGCCGAGGATCTGTTGCGCCAGTCTGTCAAGTGAGGATTCAAGCATCGTGTTTGACCCCGGGATCCATTTTTTCGAGCCCATCCTAACTTCAGCCGTGCGGAAAGTCAAACCGAAACAGGATCCGAAACAGGATCGGGCGACGCCGCGACGAAATAATCCTGTGCAAAAAATCGATCAAAAAATAGGACATTTCTACTTTGGTAGGAATAGGACATTTCTATTGTGGCTTGACACGATCAAAAATTCAATTGACACGCAAGATCATTCTTCATATACTCCCGCCACGAAAAGGCAATGCCTTGTCAGTCCATCTTTCTGGGGCCATGCGGAAAGGTCATCATAACGATGGTTCACAAAAAATAGAAATGGAGAACAGATCATGAATATTCGCCTGAAAGCTTTCCTCAGCCTCTGCGTCCTGATGGTCATTATGACCGGCGCCCCTCTTTTGGCGGCCACGCCTGAGGAATCCTTCAAGAAGAGTTACCCAAAATACCCTCTGGACAGCATCACCCCCACCGCCGTCCCCGGAGTTTACGAAATCGTTGTCTCAGGCAAGATCGCCTATTACGCCCCGGGGGCGGAGTACATCTTCACCGGGGTGATCATAACCCCGGACGGGAAAAACCTGACGCAAGAACGAAGCAGTGAGATCCAGGGAAGGAAGTTCAAGGACCTCCCGCTCGAAAAGGCTCTGAAGATCGGCAGCGGTCCCCACAAGGTGATCGAAATCACCGATCCGGACTGTCCTTTCTGCCGGACGGCCGCCACCTTTTTTTCGGGAAGAAATGACGTGACGCGGTATATCTTCCTCTATCCGCTCGCCTCGCTCCATCCGAACGCCGAGGCAAAGGTCCGTCAGATTTTTTGCGCCGAAGACCAAGCCCGGGCATATGAGGAGGCGATGACCGGAAAACTCGATGACATGAAATTCACACCCTGCAAGAACGACAAGGTGGACAACCTTCTGAAGGCCCACAAGGAGATCGGTGACCGGATCGGGGTGGCGGGTGCGGGTACGCCCCTATTTCTCATCGACGGGGAGGTCGTCAACGGTGCGAACATTCCGCAGATAGAGAAGATCCTCGGCGCCAAGAAGTAGAGAGAGTAACCGATATCCGGCAGGCAATTGCGCAATTGCGCCCCCCTCCCGGGCATCGCCCCGATGGCGGACGATCCCTATCGATTTTAAACAGCGACTATCAACCAGTCACCGATCAGTATTTGTGACGCCCCAGGAGGCGTTCCAGCAACCTGGGACGATCAAACAGGCTCCAGAGGTACCCGTCGTCCACCACTTTCCCGCTTTGAATCCGTTGACGTTTTTTTAATGCCCGCTTCAAACCTTTCAGGGCGTCTTTCTTTGCCCTGAAAAAATCCTTTCCCCGACCGCTGATGACAAAATAGGTCAAGGCAGCGAGGTCATAAAGGAAGTGCGGAATGATCGTTTTGAGCAGTAGCCGGGAAGGCATATTCTGAATGTAGACCCACTCCAGGTTCCGGTGGCCGTAATAAACCGAACGTGAGGAATCATGAACAATACTTGAACTGCCCTTGTGATAAACAAGCGCCTCCGGAACATAAAGGCACTTATAACCTTTCAATTGCGCTCGGAAACTCAGATCCACATCTTCGTACAGTAAAAAAAAATCTTCATCAAAGAAACCAATGTCGCGAAGCATTGCCATGCGGTAAAGCGCAGCCGCCGCGCAGGCGCCGAACACCCATTCGCGGATCTCATAGCGGTCCGCTGATAATCCCCTGCCTCGCAGCAGGGCCGCTCCGGCTCTTGTGTATCCGTCTCCGGCGCGATCGATCATCTCCCGCCTGTTGTTGAGAAGCATCTTCGATGCCGCCAGCCCGGCCTGCGGGTGCTCTTCCATCGCCTCGACAAGAGATTTCAGCCATAAGGGGTCGGGAACCGCATCGTTATTCAGCAGTGCGACAAATTCGGTCTCAACCGTGTGAAGCGCAATATTGTTCGCCGCGGCAAATCCCCTGTTGTCCTGCAAGGCCACAATGCTGACTTCCGGGTAATTTTCGGAGACGAACGCCGTTGAACCATCTTGAGAACCGTTATCAATCAGTATGACCGAAAAAGCCCGGTAAACCTGCCGGCGCAGGCCCTCCAGACATTCCGGAAGAAATTCCCTGCCGTTCCAGTTGATGATGACAATGGATACCATAGGATCCATGCTCTAACCCTTGCCGCTCGATTCATGCCAAAGATGCACCGCCGGATCAGCGCCTGAAGCACAGAGAGTCATTCACGTTCCTTTGACTTTTGCAACCATTCCCAGGTTCGCGCAATACCCTCTTCCCAGGATACTTCAGGCTGCCAGCCGAGCTCCTTCCGTGCCAACTGAATATCCAGACAATTTACCGGGACATCCAATCTTCTCGCCGGCGTATACCGCACGATCGGCTCCACGCCGGTTACTACACGGATGATCGATAAAATATCGTTCAGCGAACGGGCCCGGCCACCGGCAATATTATAGATTTTCGACGGAGGATCGGACTCGATCACCCGTATGAAGGCGTCGACGAGATCACCGATGTAAAAATAGTCTCTTGCCACCGAGCCATCACCCCAGATCGTGATCGGCTGCCGTAAAAGTGTTTCTCCCAAGAAAACGGCAACCGCCCCCTGGACACTGTCAATGCGTTGTCTTTCGCCATAAGGGTTTGCAAGACGCAGTACCGTATAATCGAGGTTGTGAAGATGATGGAAGAGTGCAAGATACTTTTCGATAGCCAGCTTGGTAATGCCATAGGAACAAACGGGATTCGTTTCATGGGTTTCCGGAATGGGCACTGAACGAGGAATGCCGTAAACCGTCCCACCGGAGGAGGAAAATATAATTTTCCTGACCCCTTTTGCCACTGCCTGCTTCAAAAGGTTCAAGGTCCCTATAACATTGCTTTCCACATCATAAGCCGGGTTTTCATTTGAAGGCCCTGGCAACGTTGTGCACACCAGATAGACAACCACGTCAACATCTTCCAGGGCGAGTGAAATATCATTCACATTGTTGAAATCACCGCCCAAGATCTCCACGGAGTCAATACTCTGTTTCAGATTGACCGTGCTGATATTGGGAAGGTCAAAAATTCTTACCCTGTGGCCCCTCGCAACCAAGGCATCCACGATGTGTGAACCCATAAAGCCGGCTCCGCCCAGAACGAGGCAATGCATATCAATTATCTCCCCATACAGAGTGTTATTACCATGGCAATAGTATATGTCAAAGTCGTCATTCCGGCGAAAGCCGGAATCCAGAATTAATTTGTCTGGATGCCGGATCTGGCCTGCCCCGTACCTGATACGGGGTCCGGCATGACATTTTACCTGTTTTGTCGCCGGAGTATTAAGACGGCCGAGACCTCATGCCACTGTCCGGCAGTGAACAACATCATCATAAATCCGTTCCAGTTCGTCAACATAAGAGGAGATCGATTTCGGCTGTCTGGCGTGATCGGACAAATGTTTGACCACTGATCGGTCATTGCAGAGCATCCGGATGATATCTGCAAGCCTTTTCACATCCCCTCTTTCAAACCGAAAGCCGTTTTCTCCGTTGGCAATCACCTCATTCATCCCCTCTGAATCCGTAGCCACGACAGGCACCCGCGCCGCCTGCGCAAAAGAGAGCACTAAGGGACTGTTTTCATACCATAACGATGGAATAATCAACACATCTAATCGATTAAAAATGTCTCCAATCGAATGATTAGGGAAGGTGCCGCAAAATGCTATACGATGGTCATTTCCGGCTACTGATCGCAAGGTCTTGGCATATTCGGGAAACTGCTCAAGTTCGCCGTATATTTTTACCTCCAGAGGCATTTCTGTTGGCAAGGAACGCACCGCTTCGAGCAACACATGGGCGCCCTTATGGGAGTATAGGGTCCCGATGAAACCGATCCGGAGATGCTTTGCTGTTCCTTTTGTCGAAACGCTCATGATATGGGTGCGGTCGATTCCAAAAGGAACATGCCGGATTTTCTTTTCTTCCAGGCCATAACGATGCAGCATTTCTCCCATGAATCGGGTGGCCACCAACACCAAGCCTATCCGGTTCATCCGCTTTTCCATGTACGCAGGTCTGGAGGCCAGGGCATGTACAAGGGGAACAATGCCCTTCTCAGGCCGGAAGGCAGCGCATTTGACCCATCGTATCAAAACGGCCATCAGTCCGTTTGGCAACCGATCCAGGATGGATCGGATCCTTTGCCCTTGTGAAATGGCAGCAAGGTGGCGCACGCAATTTACCATTCCCTTGTCAGGGCCCAAACACCGGGAGTGATCGGGCAGGAGCAATTGATTGGTCGGGCAAATCAGCCAGAAATCCGTCGCCGTAAAAACAGTCGGAATCTTTAATTCATGACAGACATCAATGGCTGCTGCAGAAAGCCGCTGCAGGTGGTAAAAATGGACCAGATCCGGTTTCAGCTCCTGAATCCGTCTGCGAAAGAAATCTGCAAAGAACAGGTTGTTATATTCCGCTTCCATCGGATTCCGGGGTCGAATCGATGAGGTATTGGAATAAAAAAAACGATCGACGGATATCCCGTCATGTTCGTAGCGGTCAAAGGCATGAGATGCTGCGACAGCCCCCTTCACAGGATATCCCGTAAAGATACAGACCTCATGCCCGCGCCTGGCTATTTCTTTCGCCGTACTGTATGTGAGGATTTCAGTACCCGCAGCATAGTCGGGAAGAAACTGATGGGTTGTATAGAGTATTTTCATGGGTTTTGCAGCCCATCATTTTGTCCACCCAAGTTGTTGAGCTTATGCAACACCTTGATATTCCAGCCTTTTCAGGAGTTTTTTTCCAATGGCCTTCAGAAACCGGTTATGAATAACGATTCGACCAAGCCAGGTTCGGCTCAAAAGAATAGCAAACCTTGCAACCGCCTGCACCTCCGGAGGCGTGGTCAGCAACGCAGTATCGGCAGTTGACGAAGGAGGTTTGGTATTCCATAGCCAATCCGCTGTCTCCCCAAGACGTTTGCATTCAAGCGACAGGGTTGCCAATTCCCGCCCAAAGCCCTGGCTGATCGGATATCGCGGATGGTCAATCCTGAGCTGATGGGCTTCGTCCAGGAGTGCAAGAAAATTATCAATCATACCCTCCCATGATAATTTTAACGCGGCAAGCGCCTTGCCCTGTTTCGACATCTGTTGCAATTTTGCAGAATGGGAAAGCAAGCGGCGAATTGCATCCAAATATTCTCGAAGCTCGTTGTCCCCCTGCGGGATCAACACGCCCGCATCCCGGGTCACAATCTCGTCATGTCCGCCAACATCGGCCACGACAGGCACGACACCGGCAGCCATTGATTCCAGGAGTGCGATCGAAATGCCCTCATATTGGGAAGGCATCAGGAAAATATCCGAGGCGATCAGAATATCAAGCCATCTTTGATGCGGAACCGAGGCCAGCATCTGGACATGGTCAGCCAAATGATACTGGCCCAGCAGGTCTTTCAGTTGCGCCTTCAGCTCACCATCGCCGATGATGAGCGCCCGGAATATAAGACCCTGATCGCGTGCCGCCCTGAGGATATCCGCCAGCAGGAACGGGCGTTTTTGTTCACAAATCCGTCCGGCAAAGACAATCAACGGCGTGTCTTCCGGGATATTCAGCTCCGACCGCACCGAGCTTCGCACTTCATCGGGCTGACCGGATTGGGAAACCCTTACGCCTGTATACATCACCCTGATTCGCCCGCCGTCGGCGCCACGGTTCTTCATCCATCTGGCCAGATGCCTGTTGGTTACAATATTCAACTCAAGTGCATCCTGATAGCCCACACCGAACCTGGGATGCCCCCCGTTCAACCAGTGAGGTTCCTCGGCATGGCACATGTCAACAAACGCCACCCCCGGCGAGACAGCCCTCAGATAGGGCAGGAAGTAGTATCCGATGGTGCTGCCTGTAATGACGACCGTATCGATTTTCCGGGACTGGATCAGGTATGCCAGGAATCGCGGATAGTCCGACGCATGGAGGATATTCGGCAAGATGAAGATATCGGGCGTAAAGCGACTGAACTGATGCTCCCAGTGGTGATCGGCCGGCAGGGTCGCGCAGATGGTTATATCATGCCCCTTAGCCGTCAATCCCTCGATCAGGTCAAGATTGACGCGGTCGGCTCCGCCCGTTGTCATCCAGGGGAGGATGAACATGATCCGTCTCCCCGACGGATTCGCCGACAGAGAATTGGACACAGCGGAATTTGTCTCGATCGTCTCGTATGGCGCCGGATGACGTCGCACAGGCTCCGGGAAGTGTTTGTCCAGGCCTTCATATTTCCGGTGCATCCTTCTTTCGAATTCCTCGTTGACATTTCCGGACCGCATGATCTTTTCAAAACGACCGTCGCCGCGTTTACGATACCATAGCAGAAATTCACGGATCGTGTAGCCCCAGTGCCCCGCTTTTGCCATGGCCAGCCAGAAATCCCAGTCCTCATGGCCAAACCGGATGGACTCGTCAAAACCGCCGCAGCCTTCATACGCGGAACGTCGTACCACGGCAAAAGAGGGGCCGCTGTTGGCCTGCAAGTGCGTTTTGCCCCTTTCAAATCCAGTCGTCCAAAGATATTCCTGATTGCCAAACACGACGCTGCAAGCATTGCAGAAAGCAAACTCCGGGTTGGAATCGAGGAACCAGACACATTTCTCAAGGTACGTCGGTTCCACCATGTCGTCGCTGTCCAGGAGGCAAACGTAGCGGCCTGACGTGTTGCGAAAGGCATTGTTGCGCGCTGCGCCGGGCCCGGCATTTTCTTGTCGGATGACCTTGATGCGCTTGTCTTTTGCTGTTACACCGACAAGTCGCTTTACAGATTCCTCGTCCGTAGAACCATCGTCAACAATCACCCATTCCCAGTTCTGTAAGGATTGTGCCTGCAGCGATACAAACGTCTCAACAAAGAGTTCCTCCGTGTTGTAGTAAGGGGTAATAACCGACACGTCAATGTGCTCAAAAACGGAATCTCCCCTCTTGTAATTGCGCGGGAGTGCCCTGCGGCCAGGCAAATCGGAAAAGTCAGGTTCCAGGCAATTGATCATGATAACCTATCCTATGTTACTATCATTCGGTCGCCACAAACCAGACCCGGGCGCCTGCAAGATGACCTTGGATGGTCACCTTTGGATTTGATGGATTGCGGCTTTGCGCGCAACTGTAAAAACCATTCCTTATCGAATCCTTTAAGAAATACCTTTTCTCTGTGGGACATTTGAATTCTTCCTTTTGGTCTGATTAGTTAGTTTCCGGATTTGTGCCCAGCACCACTTTCGGCCGAGACAAGATGCGCTTTTTCGCTAAAGACATGCAGGGCTTCTCGACAAGATGATGGAGCCCCGCAGAAAGCGCTAATGTAACGATGACAAACATGATGACCTGCACGGCAACCGGCAACGAAGAGAACCAGGGGGCATGATAACTAAAGTAGAAGATGACCGGCTGATGGACGAGATAAAGCGCGAAGCTGATCTCGCCCAGATAGACGACCGGCGCACAAGCGACTAAACGACTGATCCTTCCGCGCTCATGGAAAAAGACGACAATCAAGGCAACAAAGGCGCCGGCCGAGAAACTGGCCTTCATCCAGTTTGATAAAACGATAGATCCTTGAGCCTCTGCGAAGCTTACCGCAATGGACGTCAAAACGACACATGCCGCAACCAACACAACACAAGCTACCTCCGAGAGGTTGTTTGCAATCGCCATTCGATAACGGGTGACTGCCTCGTATGCGCTGACGCCGATTGTGAACTCAAAAATGCGGGCGAGCGGGTTGCATATAGTAAGGACAGCCACGTCGGCATCCGGCTTATAGAGCCATAACCCACAGAGCCATGCGAAAGTCATGAGTGTGCCGATAACAACGGGCCGCCAAGGCGAGACAATCGCTTGCCGACTGAGAAACGGAAACATGGCATAAAAGAACATTTCCGCGGAAAGTGACCATGCGGGGCCATTAAGTGCCCCGAGTCCCTTGGTGTCAGGGCTCCATGCCTGAAACAGGAATGTGGCCGAAACGATTTGCGCAGGCGTGTAGGTTGCGGCAAAATATTTTACCACGTCCCAGCCCCCACTCAGGATGATAAGCAGGATAACGGCTATATGGCAGGGCCATAATCGCCAGAACCGCAGCGCCATAAATTTGAAATCGGTCATGCCTCCCAGCCTCTCCCTATAGGCATGCTGGAGAATGAAACCCGAAAGCACATAGAAGAAGCTCACACCCTGGTGAAGGGGAATCGGCCCGTATGCGTGGGGCGGCAACCATAGAAGTCCCGGCAAATGGTGCATCACGATTGCTGTTGCCGCGAAAAAACGGAGGCCGGTAAGCGCCGCGATGCGGTCCGGGGAGGCGGGGGCTGCCGAGACTCTCCAAAATACGAGGCCTCCCATCAATCTTTCTATCCCGTTTGATAACCGCATTACTCGTTAGCCCCGGCAATCATCAGGAGAAGCAGATTTTCTGTAATCAAAACAATTTCCTTCCGGACAATCTATTGAGCAATCGCACTCCTCTGTGAGATTGAATCTTTTCGAGCCTTTCAGCGAGTTGCCGGGCATTGCCGTCATTGAGAACGGCAGCGGCTTCCCATGCCGCTCGCTGGGACTCCAGCCAGGCATTGCCGGTCAGCAGGCCTTGCACTTGCGCTTGCAGCGCGGCGATGGACTGCTCGCGCTCGGCAACAACCTTCTGCCATGCCTCGCATTGCGACGACAGCCAGGCTTTGCCGGTCAGCAGGTCTTGTACATGGGTCTGCAGATCTTGAACCTGGGCCTGCAGATCTTGAACCTGGGCCTGCAATGCAAAGAAGGTGGTTATGCTAACCCCGGATTGCAGCAATTGTAACAATTGAATCGTTTGAGGATGATTAAAATCAATAAGATCGTAAAACGCCGGTTGATCTTTCATCAGCGATAAAAAGAGCATCGTTTCCAAAGAAAGATCATGGTTATTTTTAAGCAATTCTAATATTTCAGAAAAAGGAACATTCGCATTCAACTCTTTCAAATTGTCAACAATCAGCCAATTAACTTCAAATTGAACTTTTAAACCACCCTCTCTCTCATGAACCGTATTTTCTGGATGCATCCGGTACTTGAGCAGGTCTTCCTTTATAAGATGAATCTGATATCTTCTTGAGAATCTAAGCAGCATATCCCAATCATGCGCGTATCTCAAACCTTTAAAGCCGCCGCATTCCTGAAAGCACTTTCGCCTGACAAAAAGGTTCGATGTGGTGATCATTATATTCTTCGCAAATGCATTGGGATAAAATTTATCTTCATTAAAAAAAAGAAGGGCGCTTCTGTACCAGTCCAGCCAGGCCTTCACTTTCGGTGTAATGCTTTCCTTTACCGGCGTTCCGCTTTGGTCAATACCTTCAACCATGGACATGACAACCGAATAGCGTGCATTGCTTTCCAGATAATCTAAACACGTCTCCAAGCGTTTCGGCCCATAGACATCATCAGAATTAAGGATGGAAATATATTCCCCCTGAGCCAGAGAAATCCCCCTGTTTATGGCCGAATGTGCGCCACTGTTCTCTTGGCTGACATATTGAACCCTTTGATCGTGAACTGATAATATTCTCTGCTCGGTGGAATCGGTGGACCCATCATTGATAATAATTATTTCGAAATCCTGATAGCTCTGGTTTAAGACGCTGTTGATTGCTTCCGTGATATATTTTTCATGATTATATGCGGGTATAATTACACTAATTTTCATATACTTTCCATTCTGCAATACTCTGAGAGTATTGCGTGGGAAACGTTATGATGTTTATTGTCGCTACCATGGATGCTCCAATGAGTTTCTTTCCGGAACACCGGCTTTGTGAAATGTTGATGGAGAGGATCGGTCGAAGAAGTAATTCCTCATATCTCGGTTAAACAGACGGTAAAGCATCGCAATGGGTGTCAGTAAAAGAAAAAAGATGATTGACAGCAGTATTTTCGACATGAAGTTGCCGATACGTTCCGATAGCTTCAGCCAAAGCCTCGCAATGAGGTCCGCTAACGGATTTTGCTTGAGAGATATCACGAGAAATCCGATCGCAAGCCATAGCAACCACTTCACCTCAAATATGAGGTGGCATAAGATCGCCGCAAGGGATAGGACGAGAAGCGTTCTCAGGACATCTATCTGTTTAATCATAATGATCCCTTAGAAGAGTGTGTAAATAAACGGGGCGACTGCCGATCCGCTCGACATCATAATCAAAACTCCGATAAACAACAGAACGATGATTACCGGTAAAAGCCACCACTTTTTTCTTTCTTTCATAAAACCCCAAAGATCTTTTAGAAATTCCATTGTGACCCCTAATCGAGCGCGAAGGTTCGCTTCCATTTATCCTTATTATTCCATTCAGGCTGCTCTTCCTTGATAAAGAGAATATTGCCAATGACAAGCACATCAATTTCCGTTGCCATGAAACAGGAGAAGGAATCTTCGGGCGTGCAGACGATCGGTTCACCCCGCACATTAAATGAAGTATTCACGATGACACCGTATCCTGTTTTCTCTTTGAATCTCTTTATAAGCCTGTGGTATCGGGGATTGGTATCTTTATGAACAGTCTGAATACGGGCAGAAAAGTCAAGGTGGGTGATTGATTGAACATCACTGCGCGGTGTATACAGTCGGTCGAAGAGCGGGAGAGCATAATAATCGACAGGCAAAGATTTTCGACGGTTTTCTACCACATCAGCAATAAGAAGCATGTAGGGGGAGTCAGTCTTGAGATCGAAGAATGATTGGGTATCTTCTGCAATCACGGAAGGAGCGAAAGGACGGAATCCTTCGCGATATTTTATTTTCAGGTTGAGCTTTTGCTGCATTTCTTTATTACGAGCATCCCCCAGTATCGAGCGGTTGCCAAGCGCACGAGGCCCCCACTCCATTCGTCCCTGGTGCCATCCGATAACTTTACCGTCATTCAGATGATCCGTGACGATATCTATCATTTTTTCAAAATCATCGATACGATGGAATATAGCCTTGTATTTTCGGGCCATGAGTTCCGTATCGAGATCACTAAATTCTGGACCTATATAGGCGCCCTGCATTGTATCGTGCTGATTATCGGCAGCGGCACGTTCGGCGCCATAATAGTGATGGTATGAGGCAAGCGCCGCTCCGAGCGCCCCTCCGGCATCGCCGGCCGCCGGCTGTATCCAGATGTTCTCGAAAATCCCCCTTTTCAGCAGGTTCCCGTTGGAAACACTGTTGAGTGCGGAACCGCCCGCAAGGCAAAGATACTTCGCACCGGTCATCTTTTTTGCGGTAACGGCCATTTTAAAAACGATCTCATCATGCAGGAGCTGTATCGTATACGCAAGATCACAGTGGTGTTGCTCAATATTGCTTTCAAAACGTCTGGTTTCAAACCCGAAAAGTTCCTTCCATTTCTTTTCGTTGATCATTCTGAGACCCGTTGCATACTGAAAATAATCCTGATTCATCCAAATCGAGCCATCGTCTTTGATATCAAGCAAAGAGGAAAGGATTGTTTCACGATATTCTTTGATTTTCGGCGAATTCGGGTTCCCATAAGGCGCCATGCCCATTAACTTATATTCACCGGAATTAACCTTAAAGCCGAGAAAATAGGTAAATGCCGAATAAAGCAGCCCCAGCGAGTGGGGAAATCTCATTTCTTTAAGGGGCCTGATGACATTGCCCCGGCCATGCATAATGGTCGCAGTCGACCATTCGCCAACACCATCAACGGTGAGGATTGCCGCTTCATCAAAGGGTGATGGGAAAAATGCACTGGCCGCGTGACTAATATGATGTTCGGTGAAAAGCAGCTTCAGCTTTGTAACATCAAGCGATGGCTCGATCACTTGCAGCTCGTCCCTGATGAGCTTTTTTAGGAATAATTTCTCCTTTATCCACACCGGAACGAAAGAGAGGAATTGTTTAAGACCCTTGGGTGCATTCACGTAATATGTCTCAAGCAAACGCTCGAACTTGAGCAGCGGCTTATCATAGAAAACCACGGCATCGAGTTCTGCAATCCTGAAACCGCTCTGCATCAGGCAAAACTTCACCGCTTCGACAGGGAACCTGCTGTCCTGTTTGATTCGGGTAAAACGCTCTTCCTGAGCTGCGGCAACGATGCGGCCATCTTCAATCAACGCAGCGGCAGAATCATGGTAGAAAGCTGAAATGCCAAGTATTTTCATATATTTTGATTAGGAATTCTTTGGTAGGAAGTATAGGAGAACCGCCCTTGTATGTCAATGATTAATCTGGCCACATGATTAATCTGGCCACCAGATTGTGGGGTGTGGCGCTGATCATCGTGGCAGAGATGTGTAACGGCTACCGGAGTGCCTGTTGCCCGAGCCATGCGCCCAGCTTTTCCGCCCACCACGCGTGAATCCGGGTTCCCGGATGACCCTTTCCGCCGACCAGGAGCTTCTCCGGGCGTTTTTCCTCTCCGCGGTAAACCACTTCCAACTCCTCGATTCCTGAGGTTCGCATCCCGTCGCTCATGAGCCGATACTCTTCCGGCCCGGGCGGTCCCCAATCTGAAAGGGTTGCGACCAGAAGACGTGCGTTCTTTTCTGCAAGGAACTCCTGCATCTGGCGAAGCAGAAGAACGGTGACCTGCATCTGATCCTTTTCGCGGTCCGCCAGCCGGTATTGCAGTTCCGTCCGATGGAGAAGTGAGACCAGCGCAGAGGATTCTTCAAACGGCCAATTGGAGACGACAAACGGAGGAAATGCCTCAAGCCGTCCGTCGCGCAATGCCACATGAGGAGGTGAAAATCGCTGACCGCCAAACGAGCGAAATGCGTCGAGCATGTAATACGTAAGGACATTGCGTCCGGCATGGAAGGGCACAAATCCATAGATGACCAAAGCCGGCCGGATGCGACGCTGGTCGACAACCTCGCGGAGCAACTGTAAGGACTGGTATGTGCCATATCCCGGTGTGCCGAAGTTCAGGAACCGCACATGGGGAAATTTTTGCTGCAGTAACCATCCGAACGTTTCGTCATCGCGCACTCCATAGCCCTCGGCGAACGAGCAGCCGATAATGATGACTATCGGGCCGTTGGCGGTGGCCGGAGTCCCGGTTGCGCGCGAACCGCCGGGAAGAATGGTCATCGGTTCATGCGTTCCTTCGTGCGCAGGGTGGACTCCGGGGTTGTTCCGCCATCCCAGGGCGGGATCCCGCAAGGCCCATCCCGTGGACTGCTCCGACTGTTGGACGCTAAATACCGGCACGTCGGCCAGTCGCGCCATAACCTCCCCGATCCCGAGGCACAGCGCAAGCGTGAAGATGACTCCCGCAGTCCATAGTTTTACTATTCTCGACAACCGCTCGTGGACCTCCCTCCATGTTTTCAAAGGTATTGTTTTTGAGCAGACCTCGCTACTCGAGTAAGGCTTTCCATTTTCTATAACGCGTCAACCATCGCCATCCTTGTGAGGCATGAATTTCATCCAACTGACGACTTTTCTCTGCAATTTGTCCCTGGAATGCCTGAATTTGCTGCAATTGCATATCTCTTTCTTGTTTCAGTCCTGTTAATTGAAGCTCCTTTTCTTTCAGTGCCGTTTGATGCTCCCTTAACCACTCATCGGCCTGCTGCAGCCTTTTGTCACGGTCCGACAACGTGTTCTCCAATTGACATACTTGTTCAGAAAGTTTCTCCTTTTGATGGTCCAGTTCAATGTTTATTCCCAGATGATAAAAAAAATCGGAGACACAGGTTTCATTGTCTCTTCCCTGTTCCAAAAATGCCCGCACCTCTTCCTCGATTTGCTCGCCAACGGCAAGAACACCCAAACCATTGCCAAACTTGAACTCAAAACTTGGATAGTTAATTGAAATCTCTTCCCATAGCCGCCAAACACCAAACTCCCGTTCCCGCACATGGGAATCATGAAACAGCACGACCCCTCTTTCACTCATCTTGGGTAACCACGATTCAAAATCATGCTTGACGGAATCATAGGTGTGGTGGCCATCAATGTGCAGGAGATCAATGGAGCCCTCAGGAAAATTATCCAGGGCATCATCGAAAAGGCATTTCATCAGGCTTGAAAAGCCGCCATATAAAGGGTCATGATAAGCGCGCAGCTCTTCCAAGACCTCTTCGCCGTAAAATCCGGCCTGTTCATCGCCCTGCCAGCTATCCACGGCATAACAGAGGGTATTCAAGGCAATCTCACCCACAGCCTGGCAGAATGCGCAATAGGAATCCCCTTTGTGGGTTCCCAACTCAACAAATGTTTTCGGCTTGCACATTGCCGTAATCACGAAGGCAAAGGGAATATGCAGATGCCACGAGGCGACATCCGTGAGTCTCCGCGGCCTACGAAAAGCGATGCCGTAATCAAGCAAATTGAAAGGCATTTTCATATAAACTTACGCAGCAGGTAATGTCTGAACCCCGCTTTCCACAAAGATACTGTTGATGAAGCGGTTTTCCGGCACACCAAAACGGTATCCTGCCACCTGTCGCTTTCATCGGGATAACCGGTCGTTCCATTTTGTGAATAAACCTCTAAAACTTCCAGAGAAGCGAAACGGGCAAGCGCCGTGAATCCGTCAGGATAAAAACGCCAACAGTCAACCGGATAACGATGCTCGGGGCCGCCTGAGGGAGCAATGAGACAGCATAATCCCCCCGGTTTTAAGACCCTCGCAATTTCGAGCATGGTCAGCCAAAAGAATTCGATATGTTCGAACGCTTGCCCCGAGACCACGACATCGGCCGAGTCTGATTTGATTTCCCGCCAGTGATAGGGATCTTGAAGAACAATGTCCACATTCTTGCCGGCTGCCATATCGATCCCGCGGTATGTCCAGTAGGAATCCTCAAAACACCCCCTGTAAGAACCGTTCACATCCAGGCTTCCCAGATCGAGTATAAATAATGGCTCGTTGTTCTTGCCCCCTAGATACTTCATTCTGAACGCCAGCATTTTATCCAGGGAACTTTGATGCACTTTAATTGTCCTCCTGAAAAAATCCGACCTTTGTATTTGGGACAGAAAATATCCCGGCGGGCATCCGAACGGGAACACTTTTGAAAATAACCGCATCATGCAGATAGTGGCATTGCATATGATCTGACTGAGTGCCGTCGGCGACGGCAACAGTCAGGGTATATTCCCCCTCGGCGAGATTGGGCCATGCATCCATCTCAAAGGTGATCACATATCTGCGGCCGCTCAATAAAGATTGGAGTTCTTTTTTGATCAATTGCGTGTTGTCGCCGAGTATCTCCCGGCCGAGACGATCCCTGACGATAAAGCCGACGATGGGGTTTGCTATGTCCTGATGGGCATGCAGCGCCATGCCGATCTCGCACGCCTGCCCGGAATAGGCGACGCCGTTGCCGCCCCCCCGGGAAACAAGACGCACCGCCTCGATGGTCACGCGGCGGTCTCCAAACTGCCTGATATGGTCCCCGACCGGTGTAAATCCACCCGTATTGAAATCACGCCGGGATGCCCCCTCGCACTTCAGTACCGGCGCCGCAAAACTGCCGTTCTCTTCATACATAAACTGCAGGTATTTCTCCACAACAAGCTTCGGCAGCCCGTCCATGACGATCTTTCCCGATTCGATCCAGATCGCCCGGGAACACAGCTCCGTCACGGCAGCCGTATCATGGGAGACAAAAATCACCGTGCCGGCCTGACAAAACGCCCGGATCCGGGCCATGCATTTTTGCTGGAAACGAGCGTCACCCACGGCCAGCGCCTCATCCACCACGAGGATATCCGGCGACACGTGGATCGCGACAGCGAAGGCCAGCCGGACATACATTCCGTTGGAATACATCTTTACCGGCTGTTCCATGAAGCCGCCGATACCGGCAAAGGCGGCAATCTCATCGTATTGCGATTCGATCTCCGACCTGGAAATCCCCATGATGGCCGCGCTCATATAGACATTTTCGCGCCCCGTGAATTCCGGATTGAATCCCGCGCCCAGCTCTAATAAGGCGGCGATCCGGCCGCTCACCGCCAGTTCGCCCTCGGTCGGATTCAGTGTGCCGCAGATGATTTGCAGCAGCGTTGATTTCCCGGACCCGTTGGATCCAATGATCCCGACCGTTTCTCCTTTTTTGATTTCGAACGAGCAATCCCTGAGGGCCCAAAATTCCCGATAGAACCGTCTTCGCGCACGCCAGAGAGATTGTTTCAGCCGGTCCAACGGCTGATCATAAATCTGATAGCACTTGCCTAAATTATGGGTGCGAACTGCAAAATCAAGAGACATATATTTTCCAGGAATAATACATCTTTGCTAGAGGACGTCTGCAAAGGCCTTTTTGCTTTTCATGAACCACACGAACCCAAAAATCAACACTACCCCGGACAAGCCCATGCTGAAAAAAAACCAGGGCCAGTCCGGGGAAAGGCCCCACAGCACCGCCCTGCGGGCATCCTCCACAAACAGGGCAAACGGATTGATCCGGAAAAAAAAACGAAACTGTACGGGTACGGCGCTTATGGGGTAAAAGATCGGGGTCAGAAAGAAAAGAATTGTGGTCAAGACCCCGATAACGGTTCCTATGTCTCTTACAAATACCCCCAGAGAGGCCAGAAAATAGCCACAGCCCAGCGTGAACAACATCATCGGCAACCATACGAGCGGCAGCATGAGCACGGTCCAGTGGATAAAATGGTTGATGATAAAGATTCCCGCTAACAGCACCCCCAGACTGAAAACAGCATTGATCAAGGCGCTCAGGAGTCGCACAAGCGGAAGAATCTCCAGAGGGAAAACCACCTTCTTGACATAATTGGCGTTGCCCAGCACCAACGAGGGGGCCGAATTGACCACCTCTGAGAAAACGCTGAAGGTGATCAATCCCATAAACAGGGCCAGGGCGAAAGCGGCTTTGCCTTCTCCGGCCTCGACACCCCACCGGGCCTTGAAGATGACGGAAAATACAAAGGTGTAAACGCACAGCATGACCAGCGGCTGAATGAACGACCATCCCAGCCCGATAAACGATCCCTTGTAGCGTCCCACAACCTCGCGCCACGTCAACTGCCGGATCAGGTCCCGGTATTGCCAGAGGTGCGCTGCGATCCGGACCGGATTGAAAAACCCGCCGACGCGCTCACCCCCGGGGGTTATGATTTTGATGTTGTCAGCCATTGTTTAAATGAGGGTCAGGATAATAACACATGAGCCAATTGCGAAACCAGTGTATTCCGTCACCTGTTCATTCCGTTACCCCGGCGAACCCCGGATCGGGTCCGGGGCAGGCGCCGGGGTCCAGAACGCACTGAAAAGACTGGATTCCGGCTTCCGCCGGAATGACACAGAAGGACTTTTGCAATGGGCTCACATAAAACTGGTCATTCGATTAAACAGCCAGCACGGATTCCTGATATTGGGAGACGGAAGGATCAACCGTCAGCAGCAGCATCCCTTCCGTGCGGGCCTGGGCCAGCAGCAGGCGGTCGAAAGGGTCTTTGTGAAGCAAAGGCAACGTCTCGATTGCAAAGGCGTGCTCCGTGGTTACCGGCAGCTCGGTGTATCCATGCACGATGAGCATCTTTCTCAAGCGGCGCGGATCCACCTTGAAATCCTCCCGTCCCAGTCCCCGTTTGATCACAATCTCCCAGATACTGGCCGCACTGAAAAACAATACGTTCTCGGCCGTCGTCAAAAGGGTGCGGGCTGATTCGGAGAGCTTTTCCGGCTGCCCTGCGGCCCACAGGAGAATGTGCGTATCCAGCAGCAGTTTCACGAGGATTTTCCTTCAAAAAGTCCGATCATCTCCGTTGCCGCAAGAGAATCAAAGTCGTCCGGCACCGAAATCTCACCCGACATGAACCCCAGCTTTTCAGCCCCTTTCAACTCCCCTTCGGATAGCGGCATAACCTTGACCATCGGCTTTCCTGCCTTGGCAATGATAAAAACATTTCCTTTTGCAGCCTCATCGACCAGGCGCGAAAGGTGCGTCTTCGCTTCGTGGATATTGACGGTTTGCATGTGCTACCTCATCGGGTTTAGTTCTATGGACTTAGTTTACGTGCACGATCAGGGCTTGTCAAGAGAAATGCTCGGAGAAATGCTCGGAGTGTCAAGAGGAGAATTGGGGACAGCCACTAATTCTTCAGGGAAGAATTAGTGGCTGTCCCCAATTCTTTCAATTCTTCAATTCTTTATTTGCCAGAACGGACCGGGAGTATCCGAGCGCCGGAGTCGGCCGACTGGGGAGTCATGCGCCGTCCACCATTGGTGAAATTCACGCGTGTAGCATTGGAACGGATCGCGTCTGACGTCCAGGGACAGCAAGCAGTCAGGGTGATCAGGGTGGTCAGATTATATCCATTATGGCCCTTAACCGAATCGTCATACAAATTCCCCAGCTCAACCTGCGTCGGCATCCGCCAGTCTGTATAGCCGCCCCCGCGATAATTCTGGCAATAGGACTTGGCGTTCGTCCAGTTAATGTCGCTCCCGTTGTCCTTTGCCGCCCACATCAGATTCGAGCTTGTATCCAGGACAGTACCATTGTCATAGGCGATGAAACGACCGTCCCTGCCAGTCTCCCCTGCTGTGGCACACTTCGCCGCAATAAAAGTCCCTACTAAAATAGCCCACACCGCTATCACGACCATTGTTCCTAATGTCGTCTTTTTCATTAGCGGTGACCTCTGCTTCTATTGATTGGTAATTGGGGTCAGAGTAACATTAATTCCTACACTGTGGGATTTCTGCCAAGTCTATCCGGGGTATGCGCGCCAACGGGTTAGCCGTTTATCAAAGTGGAAGTGAAAAACCGATCATATCGAATCAATCTTACTCTGACCCCAATTTAACTCCAATTTAACCAGACCCCAATTTCACCGCCCATCGAGTGGCCCTTCGTAAACTGACTCAGATCCACGGCGCGGCAAATCTGGAATTTCTTCGCATTCCTCCGGGAAGCCGGCTGGAAACGTTGCCTATCATTACATTTATGACTTGTTACGTATCTTTGACCAAGCCATGCAGAGATATTCATATATCGCAGTTTCTGCTTTACTGAGACCGCCTGTTGATGGGAAAAAATCTCCGGGGCTTCCGTTCTGTCTATGCAATACCCGATAATTTGTGGGGGCAGGAACAGGATTCAGGCCGACTTTCTTAAAAAGGGCAACCGAACGAGGCGTATGAGATGCGGAAGTTACCAAGATAAACCGGTCATTCCCGACAATATTCTTGATAAATTTCGCCTGCTCCTCTGTATCTTTTGACATCTTTTCGAGGATCAGATCATTGGGATTTACGTTCATGATCTCGGCAATTTTTGCTGTAATTTCCACTTCAGGCACAGTATCAAAAACAGCCCCCCCCATGAGAACAATCCTGCTTCCCGGTAGTTTTCTGTATAAGCGCACCCCTTCCGTGAGACGCACCAGCGATGCTGTAGAAACCTGACTCGTTAAGGGAACGTTTGGATCCGATACGTGACCGCCGCCAAGCACAACAATCCACTTTATCCCAGGCTCATTCTGACGATCCTGCTTATTCCCGGCTGAATCAAGCATCAGAGGTGAGTATTGATACTCGAGTGGTCTTAAAAGCTTCGAGGAAACGGCGTTGAAGCTCAGCGGCAAAACAATGAATATTCCCAAAGTTACTATTATCTTGCCCAATATCTGTCTCCGGGTAAACCACAATAAAAATATTCCCATCAATATCAATATGAAAGAAATGGGAACCGGAGACAATAAGAGGGAACCTGCTTTTTCCAAGAAGAACATCTATTACCTTTTTTTAACGACTTTCAGCAGCACGAGAAAACCTTTAAACATATACCAGAAAAGACGAGGATTCGAAATCACATCAATAAATTTTCTAATCAACACCGATGGTCTGAAATAAAATGCCCCTAACATTTCTGCCCTGGCCTTTTCCATATCCTTGCTGGTAAAGCCGTGAGGTACAAAAACGGTGCTCAGGGTATTCATCTTGCGCCAATCCTTTTCAAAAGCGCCATATTCCGATGCATTTTCATAGAGGGCCGTTCCAGGAAAAGGCGTAAGCTGCATAACGGAGATGTCATCGAGGGGCAGTTTTAATACCAGCTCTTTTGTAAGTCTCAGCGACTCTAATGTTTCTCCGGGAAAACCGACCATGAAGAAACCTTTTGTTTTCAGTCCCGCCTCTCGACTCCAACGAACGGCATCTTCCATGCGGGAAAGGTCTTCCCCCTTCTGCATGGCGTCGAGGATTCGTTGGTCTCCACTCTCTATGCCGTATGAGATATGCCAGCACCCGGCCTTTCTCATGAGGGCCAGCAACGCAGGCGTAACCCGATCAGCGCGGCCCAAACAGGACCAGGTCACATCAATTTTCGCTGCAATCAAGCGTTCACAGAATTCCGTGACCCATTTCCAGGCGATAATAAACGTGTCGTCTTCAATCAGTATTTCTCTGACCCCATAATGAGACGCCAGATCCTTTATCAGGTTGACGGCATACGTGGGGCTGTACGAACGTACCTTGTTCCCGAAAACAGAACGGTCGCAGAACTGGCACTGATTGGGACATCCCCGGGTTAAAACAACAGAGGCACAGGGAAATCGATTCATCCTGGCCGGTGACGGGTAGAAATCACCCGGGAATCCCCGAAAGAGGTTCCATGCCGGCAAAGGTAATTCATCAAGATTGTTAAGAAACGGGCGGCGAGGGTTTACAACGATGCGCTCTTTGACCTTCACTGCAGTGCCTGCAATAGATTCGGGCGCTGCCCCCGTTTCATCAACACCCCGGAGGATCTCGGCAAAGGTCACTTCCCCTTCGCCAATGACCGCCATGTCAAAATGGCTAAACTCGGACAGCGTCTCTTCAGGAAGTGCCGTTACATGGCAACCGCCGATGATGGTTATCGCCTTGTCATTCATCGCCTTGATGCGCTTGGCCAGTTCAGAGGATGCGACAATGCCGGATGTGGTCGAAGTGATACCCACGATATGGGGGTGATAATCAGCTATTTCGGCTACCGTCTGATCCACCGTCAGACAATGCGCGGCCGCATCAATAACGCGGACGTCCATCTTTTCCCATTTGGCAACAGCGCCCAGACACGCTAATGCATAAGAGGGTTCCGTATTCGCGGCACCGGAAAAATTTCCATATCTTTCCTGCAGCGTCAGGGGAGATGAAATGAGGGCAACGCGAAGCATGATTATTTCTCTTCCAGGCGCATCGCAATCTGCTGCGTAAGTTTTTTTAGTGAAATAGGGGGTCAGAGCAACATTAACGTTACTCTTTTACGAGAGCATCAATATTACTCTACCCCCTATTAATCCCGCTATTAATCACGAGAAGGTTGCCCTATGCGATCACTTGCAGCCCCTTTTTTTGAATAACCGTCAACAAACGCAGAGCAGGGCCACCCGGTTTTTTTACACCACGTTCCCAATCAGACACAAGATTTTTCGACACATTCAGGTATCGCGCAAATACAGGCTGAGAGATGCTCTCACGCTTCCGGATGAGCTTGATCTCTTCGGACGAAAGAACCCGCACCGGCGTCAGGCAAGCCTCATCGAACTCGCGCATTGTCTTCTTTTCGATAGCGCCGATCTCGTGCAGTGCCTCCATAGTGCTGTGTATAGCGGCAAAAGCTTCACTTCGATATTTTTTCGCCATCGTTTTTTACCTCCTCAAGCCGGCTATTGTCTATGAGAACAGATGATTGGGAATCGGAAAGTGCCAAGACGTGCTTAGCCATTTTCTTGAACTGCTCCTCTTCATCTTCACGGATATTGGCCTAATCTCCTTTGGCAAACCCGTATACAAAAAACGCTTCCTCACCTCTGCGGAGCAGAATAATCGCCCGGTAGCCTTTCGATTTTCCCTGACCGGGCCGTGCGATGCGCTGTTTGATTACGCCACCGCCCAAATCGGCATCCACCTGAGAATTTTCAGCTCTTTGAACGGCCTCCCGAAGCACCTCATCGGAAATCTTTTCCTTTCGGGCAAAACGTGTGAACCAACTGTTCTTGAAAATTCTCATTCAACACACCATTTCATGGCGGCTTAATATATCACACTATGTATTATATCGCAAGTCAATTATTTTTCTTCCATTCGCATGGCAATCTGCTGCGTCAGCCTTTTTATCTGTCGGCGCTGTATGGAAATGATGATGGAGAATTGCAGGCACATCAAGAACAATATCAGGATCGAAAAAAGAAAAAGCGTCGTAATGGGTGTCGCCACGTCTATTTGCCGTGAAAACCAGAGGAGCCAGTCATACTTGACAACGATCAGCGGGGCCATGATACCAACCGACAGCCAGAGCCAACAATATGAAATGTCAAGCCTCCCTTTCTGAATCAATCTTACAATCAACAAGAATAGAGCAAGACTGATCAACAGCATAATAAAATACTGCTTAGGGTACATACTGTTTCCACCTCCTTTGACTTAAAAAAACCATCACGATGGAAAGGATCATTTTGATGACATAATACAGCGGTTTTAATCCGGCATGCATGGATTCGCCGCCGGAGCGCCCAAGCATGACCACGGGGACCTCCTTCACACGAAAACCTGCGTAATGCGCCATCAGTAAAACATCGGCATCCGGAAAGTCATTGGGGAACTGGCCCCGCGAAAAAAGTTCAAAGGCTTTCCTGTTCAGACACTGAAAGCCCGATGTCGGATCGGTAATTTTATATCCAATAATCAAAGATAATATCATTCCAAAAATTTTCTGCCCTGCTTTACGGACAAAGGATGTTTTGTAAGTACTAACTGAAGATAGATAGCGGCTTCCTATGACGATATCTGCCCTTCCGTCTAAAACAGGAGCAAGAATTTGCGGCACTTCATCGGGAAGATGCTGGCCATCGCCATCCATTTGGACAATGAATTCATACCCGTATTTTAAAGCATAGAAATAACCCGTTTCCAAAGCGGCGCCGTAACCCAAATTTATCAGATGCGTAACGACATCGGCCCCGGCCCCAACGGATTCATTGCCCGTATCATCGGATGAGCAGTCATTCACGACGAGTACCTTGGCTGACGGCAAGATGAGCTTTGCCGCCCTAATAATGTCTCCTACCCGTCCATGTTCATTATAGGCCGGGATCACTACCAGAACTTTTTGATTGTCCCTGATCATGACGGAAGGGCTTTCTCCTGCAATCTGATGTCCGAAACAGCGGTCAATTCTTCACACCCTCAATCCTCCTGAGAAGCATGGATGCAATCTCCTTAAGCGAGGGGTTGACATCCTTCTTCCTATTTTTATCTATTCTTTTAAGCAGATGAAAGAACTCTTCCGGTTTATTTAAATCAAAATAGTAAACGTTATTCTCGCCGCCATTATCGGTGAAAATGTCAATTAACCCTGGCAACCTCGTAGCAATAACCGGTTTTTCACAAGCCATGTATTGATATAATTTGCTAGGAAAAATGATGTCGGTAATTTTATTAGTGGCAAATGGGTTTATACATACATCGGCCAGATTTATATATTTAGGCAATTCGGAATAATTGATAAATCCTGTTAAGATTACAACATCGCTCAAATCGTTTTTTTCGATCATTTTTCTCAATAAATTCATCTGTTCACCATGCCCGACGATGATGAACTTTATTTTTTTACGCTCCAGTGGATTATTGATCAGAAATCGAATTAAAACATCCAGACCGGAGAAATTATAAAGTGTGCCCGCAAACAGAACCACTCGGTCGTTCTCTGCGATGCTGAATTTTCGAACAAGCTCCAAGTCCTTTGGCTGCGGGTGGAAAAGGTCTATATCGGAACCCGTAGGCAAGTATGAGGTGGTATTCGGGTTACCTCCCATCTCAACAACATATTTAGTCAGTTTGGGGGTAATGGCAGTTATTGATGAAACTTTTTTATAAACCAATCGTTCCATGACGTACGTCGGCAACGAAAGGATCTTGGATGGTACCAACTGGTGCGATACATCCAATGAACGAAAGTGAACCGGAATTTTATGTTTTTTTGCCCAATAAAGTGTTTGCAGACCATTGGTTGGGACCGAATACAGAACGATCCTCTCAATATTGTATTGCCTGATTATCTTGCCAATAATGAAGAAATACGAGAAAAAAGCCAGGAGGCGACTGATTCCAAAGATTTTAACGATCCCTGGCCTGATCAATGTTATGCCTTTTTCTTTATTGGATTTTCTGACATTTTGCAGACATTGAGTCTTCAGCGATCCTATATCAAAAATATTCTTTTTCTTCCAGTCCATAGGATAATCAACCACATAAACATTATGGCCCTGTGAAGCATAAATCTCCGGTATGATTTGAAACTCGAAAACAACCTTATTAATGTATTCGGTTTCGTGTACAAAAAGAATATTCATAGGTATTTACCCGATTAACTTCAAAGTTGAAAAACACGTCTTAAACTGGTCAATCGGGCTTTCGCCATACCGTGCGGTTAATATAATCCGTGTAGCTGACAATTATTCGCAGGACTTTTTTAGAGACGTTGTCCGTGTCATAATCCTGCACCAATCTAAACTGGCGTTTATCACTGGAATGTTGTTTGACCACTATATCAACAGACTCAAGGACCCTTTCGGCTTTAAGGCCGCACATAATTAGCGTGCCCTCATCCATACCCTCCGGCCTTTCATGCGCCTGCCGTATGGTAACCGCCGGAAAATTTAAGATGCTGGATTCTTCCGTTATTGTACCGCTGTCGGAGACCACGCAAAAAGCGTTCTGTTGGAGTTTGACATATTCGTAAAATCCCAGCGGTTTAAGAAAACTTATTCTCGGATCAAGATGGGCGACGTTCGTCTCTTCCAGCCTTTTCCTTGTCCTGGGATGCGTAGAGACGATAACCGGCTTATCGTACTTTTTCGCCAGGGCATTCACCGAGTCAAGAATGTCCCGGAAATTCTCCTCGCTGTCCACGTTTTCCTCCCGGTGAGTACTCAGGACCAAATATCCCCCTTTTTTAAGCCCCAATCTCGACAGCACATCGGATTTCACTATCGCAGGCATATAGTGGTTCAGGACCTCTTTCATTGGGGAGCCCGTCTTGATGACTGTTTCAGGTCTCAATCCTTCGCTCAGGAGATACCTGCGGGCGTGCTCTGTCAGCGTCATGTTTATATCGCTTAGATGGTCCACTATCTTGCGGTTGAGCTCTTCGGGCACCCGCTGGTCAAACGAGCGGTTTCCGGCCTCCATGTGGAAAATTGGTATCTTGCGCCGTTTGGCGGGTATGACGGACAGACAGCTATTCGTGTCGCCGTAAAGCAAAACGGCGTCGGGTTTTTCTTTTTCCATGACTTCGTCGGCCTTCGCTATTATATTGCCGATAGTCTGTGCCAGCGAGTCGCCCACTGAATTAAGAAAATGGTCCGGCTTGCGGATCTCCATCTCCTTGAAAAATAACTCATTAAGTTCATAGTCGTAATTCTGCCCTGTATGCACCAGCACGTGATTAAGGTGTTTTTCCAACTCGTACATCACACGGCTCAGCTTTATTATCTCCGGTCGAGTACCGACGATAGTCATCACTTTCAAAGGCATGTCCGTTCTCCTTATATCCAATTATTCCAATTATTTCAGCAGTTCGCCCTTTACCTCCATTGGTCGTAGGGTGTATGATCGGCAGCAATATCAAACATCATTTGCCGCCACGATGGGCACTTAAATCCCGTGGCGTCTATGAACTTGTCACCATTCAGGTTTCGCCTACATTCAAATGTATCGTCCGGCTCTATCTCGACGTCCATTTTATAGGCCTCTTTCATCAGGTTAAGCAATTCGTATTTGGAACACGTCTCACTGGCAACATGGTAAAGCCCGTTCAAACCTGGAAATTTTTCTATCAGTTCGCACACCAGCGCGGCAAGGCGGTTCGTTGTAAGACCAGTGAAAAGCGCTTTGCAGAAGCCCTGCACATGTTTGCCGTTATGTGCCAGGAACCATTCCAGGAGTTCTGTGCCGTCGATGATCTCCCGACCTATAAAAGAAGACCTGAGAGTCAATGCACAAGGCGCCTCCACGTCACCAAGCATTTTTGTTATCCCATAAAGATCCTGAGCGTCAGGAGGGCTGTCCTCGTCGTAATTCCCTATCCTGCCGTCAAAAACGCAGACCGTACTGAAATGAATAAGACGGGCGCTGTTTTTAGTGCACCACGCCACAAGTATATGAGGGAGCAAGGCGTTGATGGCGATGTTGGATAGTTTGTCTTCCGCTTCCCGGCTCCGTAGCGTCACGCCTGCACAATTTACGATAATCGAAGGGTGTATTTCCTCCAGGATAATTTTAAGCTGCCCGAAATCCCGGAGATCAAGGTTGTCCACCACCGTTGGACCCTTAAAAAGGCCGCATTTTTCATAGTAGGATTTAGATTTTCTTATGGTGACATAGGTATCGGGAAATTTCGCCGGCATAAGCTGCCAGAGCTTATGCCCCAGTGTGCCACCCCCCCCTAAGATAAGTATACGTTCTGCTTTATGCCCATTCATTGAGTTGGAACATTCCTCTTAAATCTGTAGTTATAAACGAGACGGTACATTTAAAATTATCTTACGCGTATCCAGAGCAGCCCTGACAAAGTCAAGTTTCAGCAGCAATGCAATCAGACTATCCTCGGCAAGGCGGCGGGTATTATGAGAGTTGTAATCTTCCTGGCTGGAAACCTTGGTTTCACCCTCATTAAAATATAAGGAATAATTCAGATCCCGCACATCTGAAGAAATCCGGTAATATTTACCCATATCCTCGGCCTTTGCCATTTCTTCGCGGGTTAAAAGGGTTTCATATAACTTTTCCCCATGTCTGGTACCGATGATCCGGACCTCAGTCTTTGCATTAAAGATCCGTTTCAGTGCATTGGCCAGGGTCCCGATGGTTGCCGCCGGCGCCTTCTGGACAAATATATCCCCGGGATTTCCATGTTGAAACGCATAGACCACCAAATCCAGGGCGTCATCGATAGACATCATGAAGCGCGTCATATTCGGATCGGTCACCGTAATGGGGGACTCGGATAGGATCTGGTTGATGAAGAACGGGATCACAGAGCCGCGCGAGCCCATGACATTCCCGTAACGGGTTCCACAGAAGATGGTACTTGAATCCCCGTGAGCCCGTGCTTTGGCAATCATCATCTTTTCCATAAGCGCCTTGGACATGCCCATGGCATTGATGGGATAGACAGCCTTGTCCGTACTCAAGGCAATCATGTTTCTGACTCCGCATGCCAACGCTGCATTCATTACGTTTTCCGCACCCAGGCTATTCGTACGGACAGCTTCCAAGGGAAAGAACTCACAGGAGGGTACCTGTTTGAGTGCAGCGGCATTAAAAACCAGATCGACATTGATCATGGCCGCCAGAATGCTGTCGTAATCCCGGACATTCCCCAGGTAGAACTTCACCTTCGGATTCCGCAGTGCATTGCGCATCTCATCCTGTTTCTTTTCATCACGGGAAAAGATACGGATCTCTTTGATATCTGTTTCCAGAAAGCGGTTTAAAATAGCATTACCAAATGTGCCGGTGCCGCCTGTTATTAAAAGGATTTTGTTGTTAAACATGAATGACTCCTTAAAGGTGTCAAATGGGCTCAGAGTAACATTAACCCCGACCCTGCTATACTTGTGTCTCTCTGGGACGCCCCGCTTTACCCGGCCTGATCCCTATTATCATATACTTATCTCATAATCCTTGCGAATAATTCAAGATGGCGGTTCGCCATTTGATCCCACAGGAAGTGCTCACGGGTAAGTTTTTCCAGGTTTTGCCCCATGATCTTCAATTGGGAAGGATTGCCGGCCATGGCAAGCAATCCTTCCTGCAGCCCATCCACAGAAGCCTCGACGACCATCCCGCCCGCCACCGCGGCGACGTCATCAAAGCCGCACTGGTCTGTTAATAAGACAGGCGTACCGGTAATGCCGGCTTCAAGAACCACGATAGACATTGCCTCCTGCCGCGAAGGTATAGCCAGAAAATCCGCTGCCCGGTAAGCATCCGCTTTTTCATCTCCACCGATGTAGCCTGTAAAATGAACCCGGTCATTTATACCGGATGCCTCAACCATTTGTTTTAATTCACGGAGCATTCCATCGTCAGGTCCTGCAAAGACGAGATGGTACGCTTTTAATTGTTCATCTTGAGAGCACCTGCAGAACGCGTCTAAAAGTATATCCGGTCCCTTAATGAGGTTCAAGCGCCCCAGAAAGAGGATCAGTGGGGCATTGCCAATGCCGTAACGCATACGGAACTTTTTCCCGTCGCTTTCAGGAAAGTCATCGGGGTTGATGCCGTTGGGAATCACCGACACCTGGCTTGGCTGGATGTCGTATGATTTAAAATGTTCGATTTCATTTGGCGAAATGGCGATACAGCCATCAGCTTGAAGTATGATTTTCCGGCCGATGAAATGATTATAGAGCTTCTTTAAAACCTTATATCTGCCGAAGATGGGAAGACAACCGGCGGGACATACGACATAAGACTTTGCGAGCTGCTTTACGGCCCGATAGACCATGATGTTGATCAATGTCCAGTGACTCATCATGTGAACCACATCTGCATCGGCAACGAGCTTATTAATCAACCGTTGCGAGGGCTTCGGTATGTAGAAGGGCTTCCAGAGGGATGGCAAGGCGACTAAACGCACACCCCCGTTTTCGCAATGCTGTACATAATCCGAAGATAATCCCCTATCGGTTGTCAGAATCGTGCATTGATGACCCGCACGGGCAAGAGATCGGCTGATTTGAAGGGTTCTTTCCGCGGTCCCTCCCCCCGTTACGGGGTCCAGAGACATGTTGACATTCAATATGTTCATGAAGCCACAGGGCGTCTTGATGCAACTATCTGTCGAACAGCCCCTTCGACACCGAGATGGTAATGAAATCCCGTTGCCAATAATTTTTCTGAAGAATAGCGGACATTGCCATAATTGCAGGAACCTCTCCACAGCCGTCGCAAAAAATATGGAACGATGACAGGCAGATGAGCCACAGACGAAATTCCCTCGATGGATCGTCCTTGTTGAATCGCCTTACAAAGGGACCATAAGCCACTGAATGTGTTGAATGGCTCATAATCGCAAGAGACGATAAAGTGTGACGGTTTTTCAAAATGGGTATTCATAAAATACATAGCGGCATCAGCGACATCTTCAGCATGAACAATATGCGCACATTCACCACCTTTCAAAAAAACAATTAACCTATCACGCCATTTGCCCCTGATCGGTAGCGCTAAAACGCCTGGCCGCCGCTCATCGATGACGTTGGTTGGTCTCAGTATCGCGATATTACAATTATCAATTCCTTTAGCTACTAATTGTTCGGCGGCCCACTTCGATTTTTCATAAGTATTTTGGGGGTTACACTTACTTCTTTCATCGATCAACTGCTTATCGGTTAATCCTATTACCCCGACACTGCTTAAATAACAGAAATAGGCGATTTTCGATGAAGGAATTAAATTCAATATCCTTTCGGTACCTAATACATTGATATCCCACATTTTTGATTCGTTATGAAGTTCGGCGGCACAGTGAAAAAGATGTGATACATTGTTTAAAAATAATCGCAATACTCGCTCATCCGCAACATCACCGACGAATGCCTGCGTATTGTCGATATGAAATGATTTCTTTCTTGTTAAAATTCTTACTTCATAGCCTTCTTGCAACAATTTCTGAGTTATCTTACTTCCGACCATGCCAGAAGCGCCTGTAATTGCCGCTATACCCTTAGACTTGCCATGTATCATTTTCACATTTAGGAACGCCGATATTTTGATTATTTTAAAGCCGTTATCACTTCGTTAGCTCTATGCACCCATGTATGTTCACTTAATACTCTTTTCTTGCCGCGCTCGGATATGGTTTTACGTAAATCATCATTCTTTAAATAGAAATCTGTTTTACTTTTGAGTTCATTAATATTTCTAAATGTGACCATTTCTTTGTCTATCTCGAAATGCTTCTCAACATTCTTTTTATAATCAACTATTTCAAAAGCACCACAAGCCGGAATATCAAATGTCCGTGTATTTAAACCCTCTATAGAGTGAGGATGATGAATATTAAGAACTATCTTTGAAGAAAGATAGATTTTATTTACAGTTTCACCCGTTGCTTTACCTTTATAATAGGCTGGGGTTTTCATTCCCTTAAGCATAAAATACTTTGCCCAATGATCACCAAAGACACCTATCTTGTAGTTACGGAGATTTTCAAAAATTTCTACCCTGTTCTCGAAGGGGAGTCCTATAAAACAAACATCATAAGCATAGACATGCCTATCTTGATCTGTCACCGTAATTTCACTATATCGATTTGGATTTGTCGCCAATGGTAAATATCTTACATTTTTTGCCCCTTGTCTTTTAATCTCATCTATGTAGAAGGTATCAAATACAAAAATAAAATCATACCAAAGTACGCAATTTTTAAAATTAGACTTCCTATAATCATCCTGATTATTATTATGCGTATAAAAAGGTTCATCCCAAACATAACCCACAACAGGACATGACAATACTTCCTTTATTTTTTCCAAAGTTGCGGGGAAAACAAAGTCGCCTTTTATTATAAATAATAAATCTGGCCTCTCTTTAGATACTACGGAAAGAAATTCCTTATTTTCTTTAATTAAACTCGCCTTAAGAATTGGATTAAAAATCGGCTTCAGCATCGGAAGTTTTGTTCCAATTTTACTGGCAACGCTTTCTAATATTGTGAACGGTACGTGATTTATCAATAGGGTCTTAAAACCCAAAGCCTCAAATGCGTCCTTGATATCGGTGTCAATTCCATAATATTTTGGAGCGCTAATCAGGACGCTTTTATTCATTGATGTGTTGCTCTGATGACAGACCGCTCAGATTTCATATGGACGAGTCCAACTTTAACACCGATAGTTTTCAAGCCCAGCTCATTTTCCATTTTTAATGTATCGAAAGAGGTATCTCTGGGACGAGGCGCAAGCCCAGGAAAATAAGAATCCGGAACCGGAGTGATTAATTTTGTATCCAGGTCAAAAACTTCCGCGACCTTTAAGGCAAACTGGTAAAGGGATAAATGATCTCTACCAGCCACATGGTATATGCCAGTTCTATGTTGGCGAATCACTTCCCATACGCTTTCTGCACACGACCAAGCGAGAAGCGGTTTGGTAAATACATTATCTACAACCTTTATAGGCTTGCCATCTTCCAGGGAACGCACCCACCATACTACGGGGTTATCACGTTCACCTGGGTATGGCCAACCATACATCAAGATGGGCCGCACGATGGCCCAAGGGATGCTACTTTCACGAACAATATTTTCGGCTTCGACCTTAAGTTGCCCATAGTAGTTGATCGGGTTTACTGGCGCAGTTTCGGAGTAAAACGGGGTACGACCGTCAAATACAGCATTTGAGGATATATAAATGAGTCGAGATTTGAAAATTTGGCACAGTGCAGCAACGACCTCCGTACCACCTACATTGACTTTTCTAGTCTCTTCGCGATTCCTTTCAGCAAAATCAACGCTTCCGATAGCGGCCGTATGAATAACAACATCCGGCTTGGCCCATTCAAAAACTGATTGCATCTGCATCATATCTGTCACATCAGCGGCAAGAATAGGAAAGGGCAGTGCTATTGGCAAAGAACGTTCAGGAAAATAAATTGAGAATCCTTGTATGTCCGTAGGCGCCGACTGCTGGATGGCAACACCGAGCAACCCAGTTCCGCCGGTAATAAGAACCCGTTTGACTGCCTTTAAATTTGCCAAAATATTACCACCTTTTCTTTAGCTTGAGAACTTTGCAAAAGTTCCTTGGACTAACCGTTATGTTAACGTGCGAGATAGCCATTTGGATTGTGTGAAAACTGTAGTGGACTGGTTAAACATGATCTATCATCGCAAAAGTTCTTGCTCCAGACGATCGGCTGACCAAGTTGAAAAAACAAGCAGTAAGAATTATTGGACATTTCTGTTGCCATAAGCCATTCGGGATAGCCGTTTTAAAAACTGAGCAATTAACCGAAAATTCAGGTCTCAAGAGAATGAGATTTGATTATTGTATTCTTCTTCCGGAACCTCTTGTTTTAGAACCTTTCCATTAATAAATCTCAACGCATCTTCGGTAGCTTCAATTTCCATTTTGGCTCTACAATCATTGGTCATAGAGCCCATGTGACAGCTTAAAAAACAATTATCTAATTCAACGAGATTACCCGTATATGGTTCATCCTCAAAAACATCTATTGCCGCACCGGTAATTCTGTTGTTTTTCAAGGCATCAAAAAGGTCTTTCTCATTGATGATTCCCCCCCTTGACGTATTAATAATTACAGATTGGTGTTTCATAATTTCAATTTCATTTTTTGTTATAAGATTCTTTGAGAGAGGAGATAATGGGATATGAAGCGAAATAATGTCTGCTGTTGCATAAATAGTTTCTTTATCAACGTGTTGAGCATGATACATTTCGTAGAGATTATTGTTTGGCTTCAGGTCGTTGACCAAAATTTTGCGAGGATCAAAACCCTGCAAATGACGCAAAACAATGCTTCCTATTCTACCGGTGCCAATGATTCCGATGGTTTTTGTAGCAATTCGTTCTCCGTTAATTCGTTGCCAAATACCTGAACGTAGTTTACGGTCGATTAGCGGCAAGTAACGCATAAGGTTAAGCATGTGGGCTATAGTGAGTTCGCCTACAGCGGCAGAGGGTGCATCGGGCGTGTAAGTTACCCTTATGCCCAAATCACGAGCGGCCTGTAGGTCAACGCCGTCTACCCCTATACCCACACGCGCAATTAGTTTCAGGCGTTTCGAATTTTCCATGACCTTGCGAGTGATTTTTTCAGTACCTGCAATAACCACGTCATAATCTTTATATAAATCTTTACATTCTTCTTCTTTTAATCTGCGTCCGATGGGATTAATAACATATTTAAGATTAAGTTGATCATTAAGAAGATGAATTGGTTTGGGATCGATATTGCCGAATGGCACGGTACTAATAAAAACTCGTTTCTCCCCTTTTTTGATAATTCCAATTTGGCTTGATGAATTCTCAACATTTTTTTTTTCAATTTCTTTATAGGATAAATGTTGGTCGTCAAATCCATTTTGCTTCAACCATCTTTCTACAATCGGAACTTGCCAGATGTAATCTATATCCCAAATTCCATCCTGTTGAATTACAGGATAAATGTTTGACCCCAACACGCTTTCAAAAGAATCATCTTTCGTTATTGAGTTTAAAATTACATCTGTTTTTACAGTCATTATTCGACGGTCAAGAAAGTACACATTATCAGTAGAATGTGTTGTTGTTCGTCGTATTAAATGATTCTCTTTAAGGTCAAAAATACTGTCGGGGCTAAATTCGGCTCTATGCATAGCCGAAGCCACCGAATGATAAGATGGGTTTTTTTCCAACTGACTAATGTTGTTGTCAATCATAGTAGGGAGAATGCAGGGTGAATTGCCAAGCAAAATTGTTACGGTACGAGGCGTATCACCTAATAGTTTGACACTTTGATGAACAGCATTTCGGACTTCTTCGGTAAGAGTGGGTTGTGAATGCTCACGAATCAGCAGGTTCAGTCCATTCATATTTTTTCCTATTTCTGCCACTTGATTAGAATCGGTGGATAAGAAAACCGATTGAATTTCGATGGAGTTTAAGGCCGCCAAAATTGGGTATTTGATGATTGGTCTTCCTAAAATTGGAAATGTGAATCGGTTGAAACTTAAATTTTCTTCTTTCGCAAAAATTATTGCAATATGTTTCATCTTATCCTCCATTTGTCACATCACAGAAATCATGTTTGTTCGCAGGGATATAAAAAAAGGCTACCTAAGAACCCCCCAAAAACAGCGACTTTCAAAATTCTTTTCCTTACTATTTACGTTGTCACGGATTTGCTAATGACATTAGACATTCCCTAAAGCGATTTATGCTAATTTTATCTGTTTTCTCAAAGTATTTTTCATGTAATTTTTGGCCATGATATACGAAACGGGCACGTCTCTCTTCACTAACAGTTTTATAGAACAGTATGTTTTTCAAAAGATCTTCAGCAGTATAGCAAATTTTTAGCATATCATCTGGCACAGATGATATTGCCGGATTATGAGTCAACTCTGTAAGACTACCAACTATGATTACGGGAATTCCTTTAGATAGTGATTCTAAAACTACACTTGAGGATGAAGAGACAAATACACAGGCATTTCTCAGGGCCGAGCTAAGATCGCCTTCATGATAATAAAATCTTTCTTTAATATTTTTAGAGTCAAGGTATTCAAAGATTTCTTCACGATCAGAAGAAGGATGAAACTTTATGAGACACATAATTTCCTTATCAGATATTTTTATTGTTTCTTGAGCAATATTGAGAATTTCAAATGCCTTGTTTGTGACTAAAGGTAATGCAAACACTACATACTCTCTCTTATCTGCGTCATCATCAAGGACATCCCACAAATGTTGATATCCTAATGCTGGAACAACACATGTTTTTAGACCCTTATTGTAATACTTCACATATTCTTCTGCTTCCTTCCCAATAACTCCCACAACATCCGGTATTATACCTGCGGCATCTTCCATTTTTGTCGGCTGCAAATGCATACCATATTCTGAGAAATATGGTACTTCATAACCAAAGATCGGGACAGACGGATATGCGCGGCGGAATCCCATATTCTGCGCTTTATCCACAATCTGATTTTCGAACCAATCGATGATGCCTTGAATTTCTATTGAACATTCTTTTAATCTCTTTGGTAATCTATAATTGAGCAACGCATTGATACGTCCGTCAATATTTTCAAATAAGTGTTCATTCCATATTGATGAAATATCGATTGCACGAAAGGTAACACTTTTGCGTTTGAAAGTTACTATCCTAAATATATGACCGATAGACCATATGTAATCATAAAATCTCAAGAAATCTTCTCTAATGATAAAGGGCGGATCATTTTGCCGCATCAATCGATAGGTCTTGGTAAAATCATGGATATCAATAAACGTAGGCAAATAAACCCAATCAGCCTTGATCAGATCCGTGAAATTGACATAATGCCTACTTTCAAAGTTCCCATCATTAAAACTATATGGAAAAACAAATTCATCAATGATCCATTCCCCCCCTTCCGAATTGAAGGTTAATTTAAGGTTGTGTGTCTTTTTGGCTGCTTGATGTTTCTTGAAGGCTTCGAATAATCCATAAACAATAGAACCCACCATTTTAATCTGTCGTTGCCCCATGATCAGGGACTTTACACACTCGTTTTTATCAATTCTCGTTTTCCAAAGTTCAGTGATAGATATCTTTACCTGGATGCCAAGTGGAATTAACGATTTGATGACCTTGCCTAAGCCCCGGCTACAGCATACAATCTCTGTAGGTAAATCTTCTTTGATAATTTCTCGCGCATACAAGGCATAACATACCTCCTGAAAAAAGAAATAGCCGAACGTATCGCGACTTGCTATTGGAGTCACCCACCAATCAATATTATCTCTGAATAAAGCACTTATTTCATCAATAAAAAAGGTGAACTCGTCTTTTACTTCCTTGGCAAGGGCGTTAAAATGATACGGATTGAACAATAGACGCTTTCCTGGGACTGAAGCATACTGTTGATGAACAAGATAGCTGGGATGCAGAATTAAAATGCTTGAGGGTTTTGTCACAATTAAAAAAGCAAACTTATGGGCAAGCTAAGTTCCACCCTAATGTCATCGTTTCTAATATTAGGCGCCTTTTGTAAATAGAAAACAGCAAAAACTAAATCATGATAGGGCGTCCTTGCTGTTTCCGATGGCTTTCCCCAATAGCCATAAGCACCAATTAAAAGTGGCTGAGGCAATAGATTTTTAAAAAGTTTAAACGCATCTCGTATATTAAATACCACGTAATTAGCTCGTTCTGGTTTTTCTTCATTACAAAAGAATTGTATATATTGGTAACTCCTATCTATGTCATTTAAACCTTCGCGGTCTGTCAGACGGAGAGATATTACTAAATGACCACCTTCGTTGACTCCATGCCAGCATGCCGCCACGATTTTTTCTGTTTCGATATTCCAATCCGCGCAACCTAGTGAAGCTACAATGTCATATTCGGATTGGGTATTGATATTTAAAATATCATCGTTAATCAGTGTTACCGGCTGTTCAAAATTAATGTTGCGTTTCGCGAAAGTAATTGCATCAGAATTGATATCTACCCCAGTATATGATTGGAAAGAATATTTTTCACCCAAAGCCTTACCAAGTCCACCACAGGCACAGCCAACATCTAAAATCTTTCCCAACGATTCTTTTTCGCCAGCGATTCTTTCAAAAACCCATTTTTCTGACTTATAGAGGTCGTCCCATCTTTGACGGTTGTTACCATAATATTCACTAATTTGGGAGGATTGATACACTATATTTTTTTTCGCTACTTTACTTGCCATAAGATAGTCCTCCCAATCTATGTCTTTGTCTATGGCAGAAAACGCCGACATAAGGCCTTTACCAAAAACATGAGGTTATCAAACCTTGACTCTGCCTTCGCCCACCGAAATACATGATTAATTCGTTCTCGAAAATCTTCTCCTTCGCCCGCGACAATTATTTCTAACATTTCGGCCTGGTCAATAGCATCGTATGCAAGACCTGGGGACTCCGCAGCAATATAAATTGCAACGGCTTTCATCAACTCCTCACGTGCGGGACTGATTCCGATTTCCTTGAGTTTACTTAAGTGTGCTCGGTACCGTATTAGATCTGGTACATAAAGCGCCTTACCCCAAATAGGCTCGCCGTCATAGTGTAGATGACTAACCTTGGAAGGTCGCGCGTTGTCGATTTGAAGATGGACAAGTCTAAAATCCCGAGTTCGAAGGAAAGCATCAATATCCGAGAAATAGCCCTGTCCAACCCACACAGGCACCAACTCGAACTCTACTTTAATAAGTTTTAGATTCCCCACCTCAAGCAGTGCGGAGGCGCCTTGTAGAACTTGATAATCGTGCCCCTCCACATTTATGTCAAGGGCATCGACCGCTTCGTAATGACCTGCTAAATGCTGATCCAATGAAGTACAGGCTACCTTAACTTCCTTTACGATCAACATGCTATCAAACCCGAAGCGATGGACAAAATCCGATACGGGCTTGTGGAAAGACGATGCACGCTCGTCACTCGCTACAAAGAAGGGAGCAGTTCCTGTTTCGTTCGAGATGCAAAGTGGAAGTTTTCCCTCATCGGAACGGGTCGGTTCGAAATCGCAGATCTTTAACCGATCAGAGGGAAGATGTTTCCAAGGATGCTTCAGGTCACCGCCCGAACCTACATCTACAAAGCCAATATCTGACTCCACCTGATTCAATACATAACGACAGAAATATCTTATCCTTTTTTCGGTGACAATTGCCATATCATGGGATTAAAGCTTATGAATTGAAATCAAAACGAGCAAAACTCTGCCAGAACTGCTTCATAATTTCTGGCCCGGCCACGGTAACACGCAGATATTTTTTGAGAAAAGGTTGGCTAAAACCTGCGCCAACCAGGATATTGTCTTTTTTAAGCATCTCTGCGACTTCTGTGCAGCGCTCACCGCAGTCGATCAACACGAAATTGGCGTGGCCGGCCACGCAAGAAATCCCTCTGGCATCGAGTTTCTCAAGAAGCCATCTCTTTCCCTCGCCCACGGAGGCGAGCTGATCCCGCAGAATTTCCGGCCGGGCCAGAAGTGCCGTGGCCATAACCACCGCCAAACAGTTAACATCAAAGGTAGACTTGACCTTGCCCATGGCAGAAATCACCTCTGCATGGGCCAGAGCGTAACCGATACGCAGGCCCGCCAAACCGCTGAGCTTGGAAAACGTCCGCAGAATAACCACGTTGTCAAACTCTGGAACCAAAGCCACAGCCGTCTCCTCCAAGTAATGGAAGTAGGCCTCGTCCACCACGAGGAGGCTGTCTTGTTTACGGCAGGCTACGGCCAAACTCCTGATGGCGGTCTGTTCCAACTTCGATCCCGTTGGGTTGTTCGGATTTACCACTACCGCCAACTTTGGACGGGAGTGTTCAATGGCATGCCGGAAGGCATCAAAGGGAAAGGAAAGGTCATCGTTATACGGCACCGCGACCTCCCTAGCCCGAACAATTTTGGAATAGACCGGGTACATGGCAAACGTGGGGTCGGTGAGCAAAACATTATCGTCAACATCCACATAGGCCTCGAATAGGTGTTTGATAGCCGCATCAGAACCGTTAGACACCAAGACATTCTCCGGGGCAAGACCAAAGGAAGCGGCTATCATGGCGGTGATCTCGTCGTATTCCGGATAGGATGCAATGTTCTCTGGCTTGATGTTATCAAGCACCTCGCGAACAAAGGACTCCGGCAGTCCTTCCACACTTTCATTCATATCCAGGCGCAGGAAACCCTTTCGAGTGTGGGTTGTTGCCATGCCACGATACAGAGTTTTCAAGTGGTTTTTGGGTGATGAGTTGTTATGTCGGTAATCCATATAATTACTCGTTTATTTGTATTTTTTTACCTGTTTGGCACGTCTGGCATGCTGCTTCAAGAAGCTTGAGGGACTTCAGGCTGTCAGCCGCCGGACAGGTTGAGGGCATGCCCTCCTGAATGGCGGCACGGAAGTTTTCCAGCAGGTAGATGTCCGCCGCGTCGTACTGGGCGCGCACGGAACGATCCCGAACGTCGTAGGTGAGATCAATCGGTTCCTTTTTGCCTTTTTCATAGAACAAGAGCGGGGGCTCCATCCAGTCGGTGTTGTTGATAAGCGTACCGTTAGCCCCTTCGATGACCAGCGATTCCTGGGGCAAGGCACCGTTTTGAGATGAGATTGTGCCGGTGTAGGAAATGGCGACGCCGTTCTTTGTTTCCATGAAAAGGTTGTGACCCGTCGCGGAGCGGTACATGCTCCACGGCGGTTTGAAGCTCTGGCCGGCAATCGAAACAACCTCGTCTCCCAGAATGTAACGAAAGAGGTCGAAATGGTGGATGCCCATAGCGTAAAGGAGTGGAAAATCTTCTTCAAAAATGTATGCCGGATAATTAGGATTTTCACGGTTGCGCACGTAGCGGAAGATTATATGACCCACTGGGCCAAGGGCGCCTGAGGCGATGAAATCTCGGATGCGCCGTCCCACGTCTTTGTAACGCCAATTCTGTACCACAAGAGATACTTTACCCGCGGTCTCGATTTTTTTAACTATCTCTTCACCTTCTGCTATGTTGGCGACAAAAGGTTTTTCCACCATGAGATGGAGGTTCCGCTCGACGCCAAGGAGTAAATTCGTAGCGTGAAATTCAGCGGGTGTAGTCACAAGAAGGGCTTCAGGTTGGATGGCATCAAGCATGGTTTCCGGACTTTTAAACGCCTTTTCCCGGGTGATGTAGCCGCGTTCGACAGCACGAGCAAGCGCTTCGTCAGCGACGTCTTGCACACCCACGAGCTCAAATGCCGGGTGGCGATGAATGAGGTCCATCCATCCGAACCAGTTGGATGTTTCTGGTTTCTTGGGAAGCGTCCTGTTGCCGGCGCCGCAAATGGCGATACGAATTATTTCGGCCATGTTTCCTCTCTATCCTACGACGGCCCAGAGACGGTCCCCGTATCCGTGATTGTACAGGAAAGTCTTATACACTTCGTTGATATCGCGCCAGAGCTGTTCCCAGTCTGTGTGCGGTACACCAAGAGCGAGGTCAACGCCAGGCACGCCACGGCGGGCGGCGAGCGTGTCGGCAGGCTTTCGTGTGTATGCCCAATTCAGATGGTTGGCCAGAGGATACTCCTGAAGCACTTGCACCTCGCCTGCGAGGCCACACTGGGCGAAAAGGTCGTTCATGGTCTTCTGGTTGTAGTAGTACAGGTGTTCAATGCAGTAATAGAACGTACGGAATTCGGGGATGTCGAATAAGTTGACCAGCGGGTCCTGAATATTGGGTACGAGGATGACCATCTTGCCGCCGGGCTTGAGGAACTTCCGCAGATACGCAAGAAAGCTCTTAGGGTCGGCGATATGTTCGAGAACGTATATCATGGTGATGTAGTCGAATGACCCTTCCCCAAAGCGCTGGTTGAGTTCAATGTTGTCCACATTGAGTCCTAACACGTCACGAGCAAACTCCACTTCCTTTACATTGAGATCGTGCCCGTATACTTCGGCGCACTTGTCCTTGATAAGCTCAATGAAGTGGCCGGTGGAGCAGCCAACATCAAGCACCTTTTCCTTGCCGGTGAGCAGCGCACGAAACCGTTCCGCCCAAGGTGCAGTGGCCCTGAGCATCTTGTCGTAGTAGGACTTGGGATCAAAGGAGGCGGGCTCGACGTGGGTTAGGTAGGTCTGATGATATTCGGCTTCGTAAAAGTCCTTTGGGTACTGGAATGAATCCTGATCCAAGAAATTTAATGTACACGTATTACAGCGATCTACATTCGCTTTTAGGCCAAACCTCACTTCAGAGGTAACCTTACTTATGTCCAGGGCACCACATAAGGGACATTTAACTTTTTCCACTATTCCATCTCCTTCTCTCAAATTCTACAGTTTTCTTGATTCCTATTTTTAGATCAATTTCAGGATTCCAATTCAGATCTTCGGATATTCTTGAGATATCGCAGACCATACCGGTTTGATCACCGGGCGTCCCACAATCATAGACAATTGGATATTGAGGTATATCAAATGCACTGACCAGTTCCTTTAAAATATCTTCAACTAATGATTTTTCCCCGCTCGCAAGATTGTATATTTTTCCATAAGCCTCAGCCGCTTTCTGAGCCTTCATCCAAGCATTGATCACGTCATCAATATATATGAAATCTCTGAATCGAGTAGGCAAACCTTTTACAACAATTGGGCTATTTCCCAGCATGTACGAAAGGTATATACTTACCATGCCTTGATTTTTGTTTTCCAAGTTTTGACCGGGGCCATAAACATTCGGCATTCTCAATATGGTCGTATTGACGCCCAATGAATTAAATAAATTGACATACGCCTCTGACGCTATTTTCCCGGCTGCATAATATGTTTTTGGATTCTTAGGATGATTCTCATCAACTGGTAAATAGAGCGGATCACCATAAACCGTTGCTGAACTGGCATAGAGAAACCTATTGACTTTAAATTTAAGGCAATATTGTAATAAATTGAATGTACTGTAGATATGACTTCTTAAATCTGCATGTGGATCCACAAAAGAGAGTGCTCCTGAAGACTGCGCTGCCAAATGAAAGATTGCATCTAAATGAAGATCTTGAAGTTCATCAAGGCTATTTGTCAGGCTTAAATCCAATTCAATAAATTCGGCAGCCTCAGGAATATTACTCCGTCGACCGGTAGATAGATTATCAATAACAAATACATGGTATCCTGCTTGGATTAACTTCTTGGCCAAATGTGATCCTATAAAACCAGCACCACCTGTTACAAGTACCCTACCTTTTTCTGTCATTTGTTAAACTCCATCATTCGAAACGATTTTAGAGTATTATGCTCGTTCATATGGTGTCCTATTTTCCGTGAAACCGTTTTTAATAAGCCAATATTCAACTCCCGGAATCTGGCCTTCATAATCAACATCACACCCACCCCATTGCTTTAATGGATAAATCTTTTGCCCCATCCATTTTTGGGGCAACAAACCCCTTTCAAGATGTTCAAGGCAACTTGGTCTTACGATAGAGACGCCCATGTCTGCAAACCACACATCCCCTTGAGAATCCCGATCGCAATTCAATGTTGCCGGGTCGCCAAAGACTTCAAAGGGCACAAAGGGGTGCAATAGCCCGTCATCGCCAATCTTTCTCGCTCTCAATGGGCTCCACATGTTGTAACTAGAAGCGGTGACGGCCGAATCGTACTCTTGGTTCTCCCGTAGTATTTCTATCCCCCTGTCGATCGTATCAGCCAGGATCGTAGCCGCGTTACAGAAAAGCAGCACCATTAACTCTATCTCTTCTCTTTTGAGCTTTGAGCTTTGAGCTTTCAGCTTCTCACTTATCACACGATAGCCGTGGACGTAGGCATGTTCTCCAAGGGCCGTTTTAGATGCAAGTTCGGGCGGGCGCACGATTATTTCCGCACCGCAACGTCGTCCAATGTCCATGATTTGTTCATCATCTGTGGATACGTAAACGCTATCCACTTTTTTTGCGGAAACTGCGGCCAACAAAGGATATTCCATCAATGGACGCCCCAGAATCGGATACAGATTCTTCCCCGGGAATCCGACACTCCCCTTTCGTCCCAATAACAAGGCTGCTATCATTTTTTTCTCCCTTCAACTGCTCAGTCCCATAATGTTTACCGGTTCAATTATATTAGCCTATTGATTATCTTTGCAACGACGATCATTTATATTGCCCAGGAAGTAACGCCCTGTATAGAATATCCCAGCCCAAAACGTTTTGCAGTCTGGGAATAGGTTTGGGACTGAGATTCTTATAAATAACGAGACCGTCTTCCTCATAGAGAAGCTTATTGTTTTTGTCACTCTCCACTTTGATCAGATATTCTCGCCAAGGCGGCAGGTTTTTATCAATGTAAAGCACTTCCTTGGTCTGAATGAAATAGTATTCGACGCCTTCCGGGTGGTATCCCAAATACCATGCCTTTTGACGGTTTGTTATGTATGCCTGTATGGATGCATCAATCCGATAGGCAACAGAAGCATCATAGGGCACATATTCCCTCATTTTTGACAATATATGATTGTATTGATTATTGACTGGTGGCGCCTTGATATAATTCAGGTTTATATTATTTAGGGACACTATCCCATTCCCCAAAACTGCCCAGGGATAGTGGTAGGAAAACCATAAATTCATGGATGCAAAACCAGAAAAAAGAAGAAAAATAATTACTGCGGTTTTCTCTTTGAACGTCCTATCGTTCTTCTTCCCATTTACCCATGGACTCCATATGCTTGTGAGAACCATAAAAGTACTGAGATATATGGGCACAACCATATTTGCATTTCTGTGGGACGCAACATCATAGCTTCTGAACATGCCCATCACTGCGCCGACAACAGCAAATAGAAGAACGCCAATGAGAGGCCAATTCCACTTTTTATCCCTTTTTATTCCTAATATGGGAATAAAAGCGACAGTCAGCAGCAGTAGGAATATATATACCACGTGATGTAGGGCGGCCTGGATAAATGATGAGAAATCAAGATCGAAAAAAATCTGCCTCATTGTACCTGTGGGCTGCCTCGACAGATCCCAAATACCTCGTAGGCTTTCCCTAATGATGGCCTTATCCCACAACATAACTAAAAGACCGATAACCGACGTTATTATGCCCTGCTTGGGAGCCCTAAAGAAAATGGCGATTATCACGCCAAGTGCCATTACGGAATATGTGTAAGGCATGTTGATAATTGCCAACAGGAACACAAAAATATAAAATAACATCCATCGTCGTGAAAATAATGAAGCAAAGACATAAGGATAAATGGCATACGATATGACGTCAAAATGACCGTGCATTAGAATGGGTCGTTCAACCCAAGGCAATAGACAGAAGCCCATTGCTGCCACAAGAGCCATCGTTTTTGATCCATCGAGAGTGCGTGCTGCTAAATATATTCCAAATGATCCACACACAAGAACCAATATGACAACGGCAAATACATGCATTGGAGGGTTAGGGTATAGCCAATAAAGGGGAGGCAGCAACAGGTATGGCAGAATGTGTGGTACCGCAGAGAATGCCGACGCATAATAGTAAGGGTTACTGTGATAAAAAAGGACGTCGTTATATTTAACGGTATTTTCAGGTCCGAGTCCATTGCATATATTGTGCAGCAACTGGGCACAGTAAGCACCATTTCCATGGTTGTAATCATAAAGATAGGGATTCAAAAAAATATCCATCCCCAGCCAACCAATGACCAGCATGACAAACACACCCAAAATTAATTCGGCATGTGATTCAATAAACATGCGCCAAGGATTCAATCTATCAAAGATAAACCGCCACCTGACCAGTACATAGTCTTTACAAAAATAGAAGCTCCAGAAAATTATAATAAAGGTAATCGCTGCCCCGATGAATCTTATTCTGTCTATGAGGATCCAGGGAAGGATGAGAAAAAATAGAATCAGCGAAACAAAAAACAGTAAAATTGATATTCTCAGGAGAATTTTTTTTGTCAATATTTTTTGTATATGATCATCGTCCATTAGATGGTTGCCTTAAATACTATTTTTTGAACGGCATAATACCATTGTCCAAGGAGTGGGAGTAAGTACGTCCATAATGTCAAAATATGATGATAGCAACTTTAATAAACTTTTTTTTGACCAATGTTGAACGTGACCCGGCGTATTGCCAATGCTTGATACATATTTAAAACGAATTAAATTTAGCATTCTCCAAAGTGGTTCTCGGGGTACGCTGACAATTAGAAACGGATTAGCTAATTGTTCCAAAATAGCCATTGCATTGTTCGGTTTTTGGAGATGTTCAAGAACTTCGGAACATAAAATCAATTTTGCCGAATCGCTCGGAGTCAAATCATAAATACTGGCAATCTTAAATTTAATATCTACCTTGGCTCTTCTCGCATTTTCTGATGCAATTTTGATGATTTTTTCCGAAAAGTCGCTGGCAACAACTTTTTTATTCTGTTTTGCCAAAGCAATGCTGAGATTCCCCTCCCCACATCCAACCTCATGTATCTCAGTTACGCCAGTCTTGGAAATCAAGGTATCAAGACAATCATGAAATCCTTTCATCATATACCTTACGACAGGATTCACTGATCCATATTTATCGTATACATTACCAGCGATTATACCGTCTTCTATGATGCTCATTGCTTATATCCGTCTTCAATGGCAAGGATTATCTCTTGATTTTGACTCATTTTAGCTCGCTTGCTTCCGTGCAATAATTCGCATGTTACTTGTTGGATGAAAAGACTTAGTTAAGACATCGATAACTGTAAAAAACATCATGCAGGTTATATTTTTGTAGTTCATACGCTTGGTAATAGAGCGTGGCAATCCTTTCTGAATGAGTAAATTCCTGAATGAACTAGTCCAAAAATTAGGGCTGGGATTGTATTCAACTTTATCAATTAAAAACCCAAATCTTTGCAATGTTTTTTGAATTGTTTTGAGATTGAAGATTAAGAGATGACGTGGAACATGGTATCCGCCCCAATGATGATGCCTAAATAAACTTGCATCCATGCCTTCGTCTGAAGGGGTTTCTATAAAAAGTGTCCCTTTATCTTTTAGTAATTTGTGGGTTTTTCTTAGTACTCCTGTCACATCAAATAGGTGTTCTATTACTTGGTTCATTACAATAACATCGAAAAATCCTTCTTGCCAATTAACGTTTTCAAAATTTCCTTCTATCGCTTTGAAACCTGCTTTGCGAATATCCCTGATAATGTCTGGATTGAAATCATTACCATAAAGATCAATAGGCTTTGAACTTGCATTGCGAATCAAGGACAAAAGCGCGGGGCTACCACAGCCGACATCTAATATGCTTGGAGATTCCGAAAATTTAGGAATTAATTTTAGAATTCGATGGGCTTTTTGGGATTGCATGTAATTACGAGCTTTTCTAATGATCGGGTTGCGGATATTACTGAAATGATATGCTGAATACTCTTTGGGATATATTTTTGATATCTCTGATAATCTCGGTCGTGGGTTTAAGTATAATAGATCACATGACTGGCAGCGTACCACTGCAAATGGAATATCTGTTGTAAAATAATCGTAATCGAACGTTTTGGTAACAATAACATAAAATGACTCTCCACAACCCGGACAATTAACGTCCTCGATTTCTATGGCTCGCCTTAAATACATTGCTTGTTTTTCATCACAGAGTGATTCGGATTTCATGGTTTCTATTCATTAATTCTTTCTTTATGATATGTATTCAACAAGCTTTGTATATCCGGGTCGTTATAGCTTATAGGAAGTTTCTTACCCTTATTTATTGAGATTTCAAGATAGGAGAGAAACTTTCTATCTTCGGCCGCTAAACACACAGGGGCATATTCCGAAAATGCTTTTACCTGACATCCACGTTTCCATATTATTTCCAATGGTTCTTCCAGTATATTTCCGAAGGATATTTGAATAAAAGGACATGGCAAAACATCACCATAAGGTGATATATAAATTTTCTCTTTAAGAGCCCCGCATCCTTCAACAAGCCAATTGGTTTGAAAATCTGTTCTGACATGTGGATTCTCGCGCATGATCCAGTTTAAATATTTCCTATCTGAATCATTTAACATAATATCGTAGTTTAATTCCCACGCGCCTACCGGGACAGCTAACGCACATGTAAGTACGGAATCGCATTCTTTTGCTAGATTGATCATGCCACGAAAAACATTTGAGCCGATGTTATGTCTGCCGATCACAACACTCATCATGGGTTTTATACCAGATTCACCTATCATTTTAACAGTTCGAAGAGATAGTGAAAAGGCATCTTTTAATTTTCTGCTTATTTTGTCATAGTCGGAAAAATCATATTCGTTAGGGACGGGACCAAATCCTACAGTGATACTATCAACACCGATTTTTCTCAATTTATCGAAGAGCTCTTTTGATGCAACTGTACCATTCGTCTTTATAGAGATAAAATTTTCATTGGGATCAAGATTATGGATAACCTCTTCGAGGTCTTTATAAATTAATGGTTCGCCTCCTTGAACACCGAAAGTTAAAACACCCAAGGCTGAACATTGCTTTGCTACATCCCCCCACTCAGCTGGATTAAGCCGTCTTCTCGAATCGTCCTTTAAAGACTCACAAGAACAATGCTCACATTGCATGTTACATCCATAGTGTACAATAATGTCAGCATATCTTAATCGTGGTTTACGACTAATAATAGTTGCTGCATAGCCCTTTACCGTCCTTGCTATGAGCTTTGGTTTCGGATGGTTCATCATGTATCTGGCATTAGTTAACAAACTTTTATACTGAATCATTTCTTAACTTCCTGACTGAAAAAGGTAACCTCTGAAAAAGAGTTTGTATCATTTGTCTGGAAATAGTGACGCCTTAATAAATCTTACCGCACCTCTGCTTATATCTCTGAACGCTTTATAATTATTTATTCTCCGCATGTATGTCAGTATCACCTGAGGTCTCAAATAGAATGATAAATTTGCATTACGTTGAAGTTTCGCTAACTCCTTCGGATCTCTCCCTTTCGGTGTATATATGGGAAGTCCCTTAGCATAACCTGACATGAGACTGAATCGCCGCCAATCACTCAAATCAAGCGTTCCTTCTTCTTGCGCTATATCCCATAGCTTCGTCCCAGGAAAAGGTGTAGCCAGTGCAAATCTTACCTGATTTATGCCAAGCTCTTTTGCAAACTTAATTGTGCGCATGCTTTCTTCTCTTGTTTCAGTAGGCACACCCAAAATAAAGCTCGCACGTATGTCTATACCTGCTTTTTTCGTTGTTGCTATCGTTTCTCTTATTTGTTCAATTGTAATACCTTTATCTATTTTATCTAATAATCTCTGATTACCGGACTCAAGGCCATATGATATTATCTTACAACCAGCTTTAGCCATTAGAAAAAGAAGTTCCTCATCAACACAATCGACACGGGCTTCCGCCCACCAGGACAATTTCGTGTTAAACTTTCTGTTTAAGAATTCCCGGCAAAGCTCTTTTGCACGTTTCTTGTTCGCTGCAAAGTTGTCGTCTTGAACAAATAATTGCGTTACATTATAGTTTTTTATCAAGTTATCCACTTCTTCACAGACGCGCTCTATACTATGTGTTCTATACTTTCCTTTTGTTAAAAGGCGATTTGCACAGAAAATACAATTATATGGGCATCCCCGGGAAGTTAGAATTACTCCTACACGATCACCGGTTCTGGTGTCCGGACTTGTTTGATAACCTTCTTTCATTAAATCTTCTGCCGCAGGTGCAGGAAAATCATCGATGTTCTGAACTAACTCCCTGGGCATTCCTCCTGAAACCCCACCCTCTCTCGCACACATAATTCCGTTCACCGTCGCAGGATCTTTTCCAAATTTTAAGGCCTGAACGAATTCATACATCGTTATTTCGCCTTCTCCAATGGCTACGTAGTCTATCGATTTCTCCTGCAGAAAATCATGCGGTCTAATTGTTGGGTGAATCCCCCCAACAATAATAACCTTATCCGGGAATTCCTTCTTTAGTAACTTTGACAACTCGATACAACTATGAACCAGAAAGGTAACGCACGTAATTCCAATCACATCTGGATTATAAGATTTTACAACCTCCTGAATTGATTCCTTTTCTATTTGAGAATCAAATATCTTAACATCAATATTATTACTTCTTAAATAAGACGCAATATAAGTAAGTCCTATCGGTTGAAATACAAATGCTATCTTTGAAAGCTTACCCATATATCTTTGAATTTCATATGGTGGATTAATCAGCAAGATTTTCATTCTGAAAGACTTTCCTCACTTACTTGGAGCGATTTTACCAACGGGTTTCAAGATAAAAAGTTGATTTGTGCCAAGAAGAAATCTCTCGTATTTAGAAACGCTGACGTCCGCTTGGGACGCGATACCATTCATGTGACTCAGATCAATTAGTTTTTCATGCTGCTCGTTGGCAAGAGCGCTGAATAATCCCATTCGTGCACCCAGGTAATGTATAATATCTGCCATCGGATGAGGTGTTGTAATGACTATCCAACCATCCGGATTCAACATAACGCTCATCCGCCTAAGTATGTCCACGGGGTTTTTTATGTGCTCGATAACCGCAAGTAAAACGATGCTATCAAAGTGTTCACCCTCGGGTATGATTGTCTCAAACCTGAATCGGGGATATTTCATCCGTGCGATATTAATAGAAGGACCATCGATATCCACACCGATGTAGTAATTCGGCGCACAAATTTCAACCAGAGACCCAATACCGCAACCATAATCCAGAATTTTTCCCCGTAAATACGGCGAGATCTTTTTTATTCTCTGCGTGCGTAACCACGGAGATAACAAACCAATCGATTGGTCAGCCATTGTACGATATCTCACCCAACTTGTTTTTTTCGAACTTCATGTTCCTTAAGAGATAGATTATTCCCCCTTATAGTATCCGGTTTTTCTTAATCGATACTGGATGTCTTCCATCAACTTTCTGTTTACGGAGAGAAGATCGGCCAGAAATGCCACAAGTATAGTCTGAAAACCAATCCCGATCAGTATGGAGGCCAAAATAAGAGATTGGACATGTGCCGCAATATCAGAACCTGTGACAAAGTGATAGATTAAATAATATAAGTATCTAAGTCCTATTAATAGACCAATTGAGAACGATACCAAACCAATGGTCATGAAAAAGCGAAAGGGTTGATAAACTACAAATATTCTGATGATAGTGAGTATTGAACGTTTCAAATATGCAGGGATGCTTTTTATCAGCCTCGAAGGCCGCAAATACTTATTCGTTCTAATAGGCACCGATGTCACGGTCATATTTTTCTGGCCTGCTTGAATGATGGTTTCCAGTGTGTATGTGTATTCGTTAAAAACATTAAGATGCATCGCAGCATCTCTACTTATGGCCCTAAATCCACTTGGAGCATCGGCAACATCCGTTTTGCTTACCAGCCTGACCACATAACTTCCAAATTTTTGAAGAATTCTTTTCATCGCGGAAAAATGCTTAACCTCATTTATAGGCCTGGCACCGATAACTATATCGGCTTTGCCTTCCAATATCGGTTTTACAAGTTTAGAAATATCTCTAGCTTCATATTGATTGTCAGCATCTGTGTTCACAATGACATCAGCACCAAGCTTTAGGCATGTTTCCAGACCGACCATGAAAGCTGTTGCCAATCCCTTATTTTTCGATAAACTTACCACATGATTCACACCGGAATTCTTGGCTACTGTTACTGTGTCATCGGTACAGCCATCATTAATAATCAACCATTCAACCGAATTAAATCCTTCTACCTCGCGCGGAAGCTCGCCGAGTGTTAGACTGATTGTTTCAGCCTCATTGTAACACGGTATTTGAATAATTAACTTCAATGGTCCCTCCATTTAACAAAAAATCCATAAACTTTAGCACCTGCCATGAGATATAGCAGTCAGCCGATTACGGATTATCTGCACCAATAATTGCACATCGTTGCGTCTCAAGCCCAATATCTCCGGCTTAAAGTATACTGACGCAATAACTATCATCGTATATGTAATACCAGATAAAATAAAATCATATAACCCACCATCTACCAATAAATAATTCGCAGCAAGCGATGACATTGCAGCAAGACTCGTAAAAAAAAGGAGACATCCGATCTGGTGCACCAGATAATACAAATAGCTGAGATGGAGCAATTTTGCATTAAAGTATAATTGCACATTGACAGCTACGACATTTATTACAAGCATTTTGATTGCCAATCCAGTGGCGCCGGCATTTAAACCATACTTATCAACGGGAGCGATCATGAAATAGGTAATAGGCAGGCTAACCAGCGAAAAGATTACGGAGATGTTCCTATATAGTTTGGTTCGCCCCGCGGCGTAAAAGAGAGAACTCGTCAATTGTCCGTACGTCTGATGAATAGGGTACATCGCCATGATGGCAACGGCCATCATGCTTCCCCGAAAGGGACTGCCCCCGATGATGCGCACGACATTCTGCGCCTGAACCATGACGAAGCACGAAAAAAACGCAGCTACAGCATACAACATAGGGATATAACGATTAAAAAGCCGCCCCATTTCGTTCAGGTCGTTAGTGCCATGAAGGATTGAATATTCTCTCATCAACAGTGGCGTCATGGCACCGGTAAAAAGAAAACAGATGGCTCCTATCTGATAGGATAGGCTGTAAAAGCCCTGTTGTACACTTCCTCCGTAGTATTGCAACAACCATCTGTCAAATATACCCTCTACTAATACGACTATAGCAATAACAAAGATCGGATGGCTATAATTAAAAAAATCCTTCAGGTAATTTTTTGCTTTTTCCCATGATAGCCTCAGGTTCTCTTTGGATAAGTGGATGTTTCTGCTGATTATTCCTATGAACGCAATTATTAGAAAAAAAAGGATAAAATAATGATAGAAAAAGAATTGGGTTAGGTAAAACTGATGGTATAAATAAAGTATAACAATAACCCCAAGGCCTAAAATCCTCTGAAGCATTCGCACCTTTTCTGCAGGTACCGTTATGCCATAAGCATCCGCAATATCTCCTAATATCTGAACAAACCAATTGAGAAGTCCCCAGCCTGCCGCCAGATAAACATAAACCAGACTCTGCCCCAGCCAGATCGTTTCATGTACACCAGAGAAATGTACTAACGCTACGAAACCAATAACGAAAAGAAAAACAAAAGCGATATAATACAAATAAAAAGAGATTAAAGGGTATTCTCTGGGGCGGCGCGAAATGTTCGTATAGAAACAGGTGGAGGTTCCCATATCTAAAAAACCGACGACCTGGGTAAAAAAATTAGTAAGGAAATTAAAATCCCCATACACCTTGGGACCCAATCCCCGCGGAATTATCATTTGTGTGATAATACTGATGATAAGACCGAGAAAACTGGAGTAAAGTTTAAAAAAATATCTTTTATTAAGAGAATCATTGTGTCCGAGGTTCCGATGAATATCGGGATTATCGAAATTGCTGTCTTCGCCTTTACCGATAAACGTCATTTAATATTTTTTATCCTGTTTGCCAGGATTTGCCAGGATTGTAATTCTTCCGTGCCATCTTTCTTAATATAGTCGTTTCTGTAAGCACGATATTTTTTTACATCCACATACAATTCTTTTTGCAGATTAAACTCAAAGTGATAATCTAGATTATGGACCTTTTTCCCGAAAAATCCTGCCATCCAGTCAGGCGTCGGATCTTCTGCCCAGCCTTCATTATATTTATCTGTCGTAACGATAATAATAGGTTTTTCATACAGAACAGCAAAATTGACGGCCGTACTCGTATGCAAAATCACAAAACCAGACGTTCTCACTAACTCCGATGTCTTACCACGTATGACAGGCCTGCCACCAAAATAGTCAGGAAGGTCTTCATAGCGGGAACGTGGATGCGCGGCAATGAAGATTTTGAATCTGTTCTTACTTTCAAGATAATCGAAGAATCTGCAAAGCTTCGGATAATATTCATCCGGGGTTACAGGTGTACTGAGTCCACTGTAAGCATAGTCGGGATGAAAAGGAAGATATTCGTCAATAAAAACTCCCGTATTGATATCAACGGGTCCCAGCTTATCTGCTTCCGTTAAATAAGTATCGTAATCGTAACTATGCGCCCATACAACATTCGAGGTCGCCGTTACAGCCAATCCCGGCGTCCCGTATTTCTCGCCGCGAGCTAATATATAATCGGCAGGTTTCACATTTAACATTTGATATGGAATTAAATATAATATGCTATTTATCAAGCCACTCAAATTCAATTGTTTAAACTTATTAGAAATACTCTCTGAAAACACAACCTTCGAACGGTCAACTCTCGGAAGTGCCATCGCATCAACAGAATATTTAATATTTTGCTTGGAAAACATTCTGTGAATACTGAGGGAGTAAAAAGCGTAATGAATTAAAGATACAACGAAGCAGGTATCGTCCAACCTCGCAACTGCAGTGATCGCTTCTTTTTTGGTTTGGAATAAGCGCCAGTTGTCACAATTGAAGACCGGCGGCTTCACTGTGCTTTTATATTCACCCGAAGCAATAAAAGGCGTAAAGTCCCATACCTCAACGTCAAATCCATTATCCTTAAAAGTTTTGACACCAAATCGTCGATAGTCGCTTTCGTTGAAATATGCCTCGACGAAATAGACAATCTTGCTAATGGGGAATGATTTATTAATCATTAACCCCATCCATATTGACCGTATGGCGTAATTTCCAATCACCATTCACCCTGGCCCAGAGATGGGGCGAGCGGCCCTGATCGCAGAGTTCAATGAATCTCTCCGGCTTAATATCTAGGTAGTTTAAAATTTCTACGAAATACCGGTCGGGAAATTCTCCATCGAATTTTTTAACGAGGGCGCATCCCTCTTCTCTTGTCAAATGATTGTTCCGTATTTCCATGGAAGCATCTTCAGTCGTTCTTCCGATGCCAAATTTGATAAAGGTTGTATAGTAATGGAGGTCGTCAATTTTATCATCGATACTATTGTACTTGCTGTATGTACCCTGGGTCCGGAACGGCCTTGCCTGATACCCTGTATTTTCAACCGCGTAATAGTAGGCCTCCTGAGGCGTCCATTTTAGATAATATCCGAGGTAATGAACATCGATGCTGTGCTTTTCCAGTTCCTCGTAACGCGGTGGCAGGAATACCATTAAATCTACCAGATCGATATTATACTTTTCAATCAGATGTGGAATGGAGACACCGCCGAGGAAAACGTCATTCAGATCTCTTATGCTGAAAAAAGATTTATCTCTAAGGGATGTGGTATTATCAGCAATGGGGTTCCCGTATTCAGCCTCATTTTCTCCATAGAAAATTAATGGGATATCGTATTTTATAGCAATCTTTGGTGCAATGTTCTTCTGTCCCAGAATAAAGGTATGGAAAGGATGTAGAAGGTTTTCAATCGATAGTTTGGTCATAAGCTTCATAACCCTGCCATTGGGCTTAAATGAAATGTTGTCAACCCCCCCCACTTCGATCCAGTTGCGGAAGTTACTATAACCATAATCGGTATAAAGAAGAGGTGACCAAGTGACTGTCAAAGGATGCATGCCATATTTATATTTCAGTACATGTGCTGCATAAGCGCTGTCCTTTCCGCCGCTTCCCGGGACGACACAGTCATAATTTCCGTCATTTTTCCTGTGTTTATCCAACAGTCTAATCAATTCGCCTTCTCTTTTTTTCCAGTCGATCTTATCCTTAATTTCGGCAAAACGGCATGCATCACAGATACCTTCTTCATCAATGTGCATGGTGGTTTTTTTGCTGGCTTGCGTATGCTTGAACTCGACCGTGGAAGCAGGCCTCTGGTTGGAGGTAACGCAACGACCGCAGAATACTACTCTCTCAGGCAATCCGTATTTTGCTTCCAATTTTTCTTTCATCTATAGATTTTCTCCGTTTTGTTTTTTTATTGATAAAGCCCAATTTCTGTAAATATTCAAACCTTTCATCCCGCTTTTTTCAGGGTGATATTGTGCTGCAAATACATTATTTCTAAGCAGGCTCGAACAATACTCTGTGGAATGGTATTTCGTATGAGACAAGACAACCTTTATATCCGATGGTTCAACATAATATGAATGGATAAAATACATGAACTCCCCACTTTTCAAACCTCTTAATGGAGATGCCGTCCATGAATCTTCTGAAGCAGGAAAAATCTGGTTCCAGCCTATCTGGGGGACTTTAATACGAATATCGGTATGACCTTGAAATTTTTTCACTGTACCCTCAATAACGTTTAATCCCTTGTGCCTTCCGAACTCTTCGCTTTCGCTCAAAAGAAGCTGCATGCCGAGACAGATCCCCATGAATTTTCGGCCACTGGCGATAAAATCCTTGATTGGTTCGATCAGATCAAGAATCCGTAAATTCACCATCGCTTCCCCAAAAGCGCCGACACCAGGCAGTATCATTGCACCCGCACATAGAAGTTGTTTTTTATCGGACGTAATTATCGCATTCAGGCCAACCGAACAGCAGGCATGATGAACACTAAAGAGGTTGCACATACCATAATCGACAATCGCAACTGTCTTCATCTGTATGTCTTTATTCAAAGTCATACCGGCAAGATATACCATTACTATTCAAATAGTCTTTTATTATCTTTAGATTTAAAGCATTTACGACATTATACCTTTTCCCGCTCTTCAGAAATTCAACATTCCCCTCTTCACCGGATTCGACCTTAACAGGGTTGTGTTTAATGAAGTCGTAGTGCAGTATACTGGAAACAGCAACGGCATCGGCTTCACCCTCAAGAATTACCTGCTTCAGGTGTTCGAGATTACCGGCGCCTCCATGAGCGATCACCGGAATGGAAACCATTCTAGAGATCGCCTGCGTCAGCTCGATATCGAATCCGAGACCGGTGCCTTCACAGTCCACGGATGTGATAACGATTTCTCCCGCACCGAGCTCTTCAACTTTTTTTGCCCATTCCGCAACATTTACACCGGTATGCTGGCGTCCATTATCAATATACGCGAGATAAGATCCATCCGGTTGCTTGATGGCCTCGATTGTGACGACGATAGTTGATGAACCGAAAACTCTCGATGCTTCTCTTATGATCTGCGGATTTTTTATAGCGGCAGTATTTAGAGAAACCTTATCTGCTCCAGCCTTCAAGACGCTCTTGATATCATCGATCGTCCTCAATCCACCTCCAACGGTAAGGGGGATGAATATTTCTCTTGCCGTAAGGGATATAATGTCATGAAGGCTATTTCTATCATACAGACTGGCAACAACATCCATATACATTAATTCATCAGCCCCTGCTTCATAGTAATAACGAGCAAATTGTTCCGGCCTTCCCAGCACTCTAAGGCCTTCGAGATGGATACCTTTAACCAAGTTTGGCCCTTTAATGTCTAAACGAGGAATTATGCGAATATTTTGTTGCATATTGGATGATTAAAAGGGAAGGGGGCCATCAGGTTTGCCTGAACCCCCTGAAGCTGCTGTCTCTTTCCAAGTATAACCGCTTCATTTGCTCTTCATATGACGAAAACTTTCTTTTCAAATAGTTTTGCAGGAGAATGGAATTTGCCTCAAAAAGACACTGGTGCACATCATCATCAGTAATGTCTGTGAAATTAATCGATATCAAGTCGGAGTTGATGTGTTTTGTTTCATAGAAATCTTCACAATCTTTCAACAAACCTCTTTCGATTGCATAATAATACAGGGGTGATCCGGGATAAGGCGTAACCGGACGAATGGTGCGCAGATGTGTCCCATCATCGTATTTCAGCAGAAAATCGACTCCTTTTTTTAAGATTTCTTTATCTTCTCCTATATTTCCGAAAATGATATTGTATCCGGGACTGATACCGGCAGTGATCGTCTCCTCAATTCCGCGAATAATTTGTTTGGTTGTCAATGCCTTATTCATGTTCTTCAATATTCGATCATCAAGTGATTCGATACCGTAGTTAATAAAAACGCACCCGGCCTGTTTCATCAAGTGAAGTACATTTTTTCGCGCGTAATTCAGTCTTCCATTGCAATCCCATTTAATACTTATTTTATGCCTGATAAAATCATTGCAAAGGCTGATGGTCCTTTCCTTAGAAGACATAAGGAGTTCATCGCCAAATGTGATATGGGTGATACCATAATCCAACTTTAGGAGTTTGATTTCTTCAATAATGCTATCATTGCTTCGAGGGCGGAAACCTTCATCCATCCGGTAACAGAAGTTACATCTGAACGTACAGCCTCTACCCGAAAGCATTGGCATAACAAAATCAGAATTTGTACAGTGTGGCATTCGAAAGAGTCGATAATAATTAATGGGGAATAATTCGTAAGCGGGGAGCGGGATGGTGTCTATGTCTTCGATTAATGGCCGGCGCTCATTTATTATGCACCGCTCGCCTTCTCTATAAGAAATACCTTTAACTTGATCCAGGCTACGCCTGCTTTTCAATGCCTCCAGCAATTCAATAACCGTAACTTCTCCTTCTCCCATTACGATCGCATCTGCACCGGTCTTCTTGAGGAAATATTCTGGTTCAGGTGTTGGACCGTGGCCACCGATAAGGTAAAAGGGTCGTTCTTTTGAGTGATTGATCGCTTCAGATATCTGAAGTGCCTTATGATATTGATAGTACCCTCCTATAAAGCTTAGGCCGACAATATCAAAAAAATTTTTATCAAGATAGTTTTTTAAGTGGCTTTCGGGATAATGGTGCACATCCTGATTGTAAATCTCAACATCGTATCCTTCTTTTCGGAGAATCGCAGCGATATAAGCCAATCCCTGCGGAAACCAATGGATGTAAGAATCATTATCATAGACTATTAGCAATACCTTCATTTTGAAACCTATTTAGGAAACGATAAATTTTCAGAAGGAGGATTCCTTACTGTTTTTTTACTTGAATATCTGATTAAATCGGAACCTGCATCGTATGAATTTATCGATATTCTTTTCAGGAATGATTAGTTTCATTTCAATGATTTCATCAGAATCACAATTTGGGCAATGCTCTTCGTGGCAAAGACAAATCTCCTGACATACTGAGCAAACACGGTAGATCCCTTGTTGGGAGATCATCGGTGAACTTTTTAATATTTTTATCCTGAATTTTCTTTCTCTTTCTATCCAATCATCATAATTCATTTGAGAATTCAGAATAATGGGTATTCAGGAAACCTGATATTTCAGCTTCCATTCCCCTTCCACTTTCTCCCACAGATGCTTTGACCGCCAGCTATCAATGACCTCCCAGAAATAATCCTCAGATATATCGCAATACGCCAAGAATTCCTGAAAATGCTTTATGGGAAATTCAGCGTCATATTTATGCACCAATCTTACTCCCTCTTCCCTTGTGAGGTGCCCGTCGCGAATCTCATGTGCCGTATCGGAGGTCGCTCTGCCTATGCCAAATTTTATTAAAGCCAAATAGTAATGAAAGCCATCAAGCCTATCATCAAAGGAGGCATATTTAGAGTAAGTACCCTCATTTCGGTTGGGAAGAGCTTTGAAACCCGTGTTCTCAACACAATAATAATAATTTTCCTGAGGGGTCCACTTTTCATAATAGCTGAAAAAATGAACCTCAACGCCCATAGCATCAAGTTTATCAACCGGCGGGGCCATGTATGGAACAAGTTCTCGTTTATCAATGCCATACTGGACGAGATCCTCGGGTGCAATACCCGAAAAATAATGCTTTTTATGGTCAGTTCGATAATCTCTCGTTGGCATAAATGCGTTTTTCATATCACCTCCATATTCCACTTCACCGTTTTCACCATACACGAGGAGAGGTATTTTGAAATTAGCTGCAATGGTCAGTGGAAAATTCGTCTGTCCATAAATAAATGGTTGGAAAGGATCTCCCAGAATTTCAAAAGCAATTTTTGTTAATTTTCGGTGGGTATGTCCATTGGGCGATCCGAGAATATTATCCAATCCCCCCACATGGATTCCTGCCTGTAAATTCATCCATCCGGCATCGGTATAAAGGTGGGGTGACCAAGTAACAGTCAATGGGTTCATACCATATTTCGCCTTTAGTTTATGTGCTACTGAACCACTGTCTTTGCCTCCACTAAAAGGAACAATAACATCGAAGGATCCGTCATTTCTTTTGAATCGGTCACAAAGATCTCTCAATTCTTTTTCCCTGAGATTCCAATCAACTTTGGAATCCTTGTACTCGGCAAATCTGCATGCTGAGCATACACCCTCTCCATCAAAAACAATTCTCGGTCGCTGATTGGAAATCGTACATTTCTTACAATATTTCACTTCGGAAGGTAAGTTATACATTTTTACCGTATCGTTAGGTTGAATCATGTATGCTACTCCTTTTAAGGGTTTTACATGCTTTAATCATCAAAACTCACCTATTCTTCTTAATGCAAAAACCATCCAACTTATTTGTCGGATAGCAGAATCTCACAGATTTTCATATCCAGCTCTGTATCCAAATCCATGGATTTCTTTCTAGGCATTTCATATGTGACTGTTTCATTTGTGATAAAGGACCTGTGTCGTCGTATAAAGTCGACTTCTGCTACATAGATAGCTCCATTCAGGATATATACTTTGGGAATGTCCTGGCGACGAGAAAACTTGGTTTTAGATTTCAGAAGAGGCAAAAGATGGCCCGTTTCGTCGAGCTGGTACATCCAGTAGGGGTTTTTATCCACCTCAGTTATGGAAACACATGCAGGCGCTTGATTCCTATGACATAATTCGATACAATCGTCTATATCGGTGATGTTTCTTAGCGGTGATGTCGGTTGCAGTAAGACAATGTAAAAGAAATTATCTTTCAGCGTATCCAAGGCATGTAATATTGGTTCGATCATGGGCGTTTCGTCCTGTGCCAACTCGACGGGCCTTACAAAAGGAATATCGCATCCCCATTCGGATGCAATATTGATGATTTCCTCATCTTCCGATGAGAGGATCAATCGATCTATGTATTTTGATTTTCTTGCTGCCTCGATAGACCAAGCGATGAGGGGCTTCCCAGCGAGAGGCACAATGTTTTTACGAGGGATTCCTTTTGAACCTCCACGAGCAGGAATGATAGCGAGAACAGTTTTACCTTGGATCATCTAAGAAAACCTTCGGATATTCGCCATTAGCCTTTTCCAGATCATCGAGCCTACCAATATCAATCCAATACTCGCGGACAGGAAAAGCCACTGTTTCATATTCAAGCTCAATAAGCTTCTCGAATAATGATGTCATATTAAACGTAATGTTTTTGGGGATAAATTGAAGGACATCCGGCTCCAGCACATATATGCCTGCATTGACGTAGAAACGATGTTCAGGTTTTTCATTAATACTTGTTAATCTGTGTTGATCTGTTTTAACGACACCGAAAGGAACCTTGAAGAAATAATCCTGAATGCACATCGTTGCCTTGGCCTTTTGGGATGTATGAAAATCAAGCAGATGTTGCATACTGATTTTTGTGAGGACATCTCCATTTATGACAATAAGTGGATGATTTGGGCTCTCGGGAAGAAGGCTTAATGAGCCTGCAGTGCCCATGAATATTTCTTCCCGGATATATCTAATATCCACATCCCACCGTGAGCCATTACCGAGAAAAGTCTCTATCAGATCCGCCTTATAATTTACTGAGATATAAAATCTGCGAAATCCCATCATGACAAAGCTCTCAACAATGGTCTCGATAAGGGGTTTGTTTCCGATTTTAAGCATTGGCTTCGGCAAAACATTGGTTAAAGGCTGAAGTCGACTGCCAAGACCGCCAGCCATTATAACTACCCAGTTTTCCTTTTCGGTCGGTGGGATCAAGTCGTCCAAAATTCTCAAGTCGATAACCCTTCCTTGGTCATCAAGGATGGGAATCTGCCTTAACTCAGTTTGTTTCATTAGGCACAGAATCTCATCCCGCGAGCGATATGCGCTCACAGCGGTGAAATCCCTCTTGAGGATGAGATCTACGGGTTGATCCAGAGAAATCCCATTCAGCAGCCCTCTCCTGATATCTCCATCCGTCACCACACCTATCAGATGTTGTTCGTCATCGATCACCAGCGCAATCTGCATGGAACTTGTATCGATTATCTGCATGGCGTTAAGAATAGGTGTTGATGCTGTAATCAATGTCTTTTTCCAGTCTTTCATATTTCATTTATCCTCGTAGAAACTCTTATAGATGATACAATATTGTTTCATGGTCTTGTCTCTCAATCATGTTTCTAAACATTACTTCTCCGGATAAAGCCATATTCTGCCATCAGGGAATCATTACATCATAGAATGTTTTTTTTGTAATGCAGAAAATATCTGACTTTTTAAGCAATCGGACAATTGTTGAACATGTATCCGGTCGTTCATAGGGGTTCGATATGTCGGAGAGGCTCTTTTGAAAGGCAGGGGATAACACGCGATCTATTGTCTTCTGGATTTCCCTGGCTGCGGTCGAACAATTCAATGTGATGGCTGCCTGTATGCGCCCTTTCTGTCGGTCGCCGATATTGACAGTGGGAATTTTGAAAGACGGCGCCTCTATGATACCGCTGGAACTATTGCCAATTACTGCGCTTGCATATTTCATAGCTGACAGATAACGGTGCATGCCCAGTGAGGTCACCGCGAGATAGCGTTCCGGGCGTTTTTCTGCATATTCGTCAATCAGGCGGTTGATTGCCCGACCGTTCATGTCGGCATTGGCCTTTGTAAAGATCACATTGTATTCGGGGAATGAATCCAAGGCATGCAGCAGGGCCTGGAATTGCCCCTCAGATGTTGCTTTTTCAAGGGTCACAGGGTGAAACGTCACGAGGAAATAGGGCTTGTCAAGATTGAATCCGATGGATTCCGCCAGTTGGCTACGTTCCATGAGCGACATACGCCGGATGTTGTCAACACCAAGGGCGCCGACGTTAAATACTCGATCCGGGGCTTCCCCCAGTTGGATGATGCGCTGACGGTATTCTTCGCAACTGGCAAAATGCAGGTGAGACATTTTTGTTATCGAATGACGGAAAGCTTCGTCAATGGCGCCTTCCGTGGTCTCCCCGCCATGAATATGGGCCAGTGGCACCCGGCAGACTTGTGCCGCGGCAGCCATGCAAAATATTTCAAATCGGTCACCAAGCACTACCACCATATCCGGCTTCAGCCGCTGGAGCGCCTCGCCATAGCCGATTATGGCAAGTCCCATGGATTTACATATGGCAGTTGGGGTGTCGCTGGAGAGGAGTATTTCTATGGTTTCATCCGGTTCAAAACCGTCCGCCCGGATTTCCTGGATAGTCATGCCAAACTCAGGCGACAGGTGCATGCCCGTGGCAACGACCTGCAAGGTTAAATCCGGATCATCCTGGATGCCCTGCATAACCCACTGCAGAAGTCCGTACTCGGCTCGACTACCGGTGACAATACAGATTTTTCTCATTTTTTTCTTCTTTATCGTGTGCTTGAACTTCAAAACCGCAAAGTTCGGCTCTATGGATGTCCTCTTATAGCTCATATCAGCTCATCCTTTTTATAATCTTTTTGCGCGGCCCGTCCCACGACTTCGTCCCATCGCATGGGAGAGATACCAGTGCCGGGGCGTTTGGCTGTGATGTTATCGACACTGAATGGTTCGCCCGTCTTGATTGGTTGGGCCGTCACCAGCGACTTACGCGCAATGGACTTGTTTTTTACTTCACTCGGGCTGGGGCGTTTGATGCCATCACCGAGAGCTGTTTCAATATTGCGGATCGCCTGCACCATCGCCTTAAGCTCATAAGGTTCCAGGCTCGCTTTGTGGTCGGGTCCCGGAAGGTTTCGATCCAGGGTAAAGTGTTTTTCTAATACCGCTGCCCCCAGTGCCACCGCAGCGACCGCCACTTCAATGCCGGGCGTATGATCCGAGTAGCCTACAGGTACTCCAAAGGCATGACCAATCGTCATCATGGCTCTCAGATTGACATCCTCAAACGGGGTTGGGTATTCGGTGTTGCAGTGAAGAATGGTAATGTTTTCCAAAGGTGTTCCGGATTCGGTAAGGACATCCAAGGCATCCTCGATTTCACCCAGATCGGCCATGCCGGTGGATAGAATCAGCCGTTTTTTCAAAGTCCCCAGTTTTCTCAGATAGGGTAGGTTGGTGATCTCGCCTGATGGTATCTTGAAAATTTCCAACCCTAATCGGTACAGCAGATCAATGCTTTCCATGTCAAATGGTGTTGACAGAAATTGAATGCCTTTGTACTGACAGTACTGATAAAGCTGGATATGCGCCGTTTCATCCAGCTCAAGCTTTTTGACCATCTCCAGTTGTGATTCATCCGTGCCGGTGGTGTGCTTCTGGTAGCCAGCTTTGGATGCATTGACGGCAATGACCTTTTCGGCCTTGAACGTCTGAAACTTCACGGCATCCGCCCCGGCAGCGATGGCGATATCAATCAGCTGAAACGCCATTTCTATGCTGCCATTATGGTTGACACCGGCTTCGGCTATAATAAAGGTTTTATTCATCGATTTTGGGGTATAAGGCTGTTGGCCTTGATAAAGCTGTTAGAAGGGATTGATGTGTTTTCCGCTGCTACTGCGCCACTTCCGAAAAAAGAGCCGCTGCCTATTTTTACCCCGCCATTAACGACCGCATCTGTTGAAATGTGGCAGTGATCTTCAATGACGGCATCATGTTCCACAAGGGCCTTGGTATTGATGATACAATTCTTGCCAACACTCGCGCCTGCATTAATCAGGGAATGGTGCATGACGATGGTTCCTTCAGCGACATGTGCATGGGGGGAGACATAGGCAAGGGGGGATTGAATCACAGGAAACTGAGCGCCCATCAGTATAAAATCATTAAATAATTCAATGCGTCGAATCGGGGATTTAATCTGCCCCAGCGTGATCAGTACATAGGGATATGTCCCGATCAGATCGGGAAGATCGTCATCGGATCCCAGAACAGAATATCCCAGAACGGACCGCCCCAGTTTCTCAGGCACATCCACAATCCCGGCAATGGTAAATCGGCCTTCCTGTTCTATGACATCGATACAGGCCTTGCAGTGGCCGCCACCGCCGATTAGGATGATTTTTTCTTTCATATCCGCACACTGCTGGGGATATTGACCAGCCGTTCTTCAAGACCTTGGGCGGTGTTAAGTTCTGTGCATTGACAATGGCGATACATGGGAAGGTTGGGCATGAGTCTCCAAACGGGCCTCGTTTGAATACCTTTCCCCCTGGAATAGGCGAGAAACTGTTCCCGTTCCAGTCTATCTTTTAAAACAATAGCATTCATCCAGTAGTTGGACCGGGCATGAGCAGGTTCTGTAATAAATGGTACGCCGATCTCCTGAAAAAACTGGTTATACATCTGTGCTGTGGCGCGCTTGTTTTCTAAAATTCCGGCAAAGCATTCCATCTGGGCACAGCCCACGGCGGCATTGATGTTCGGCATGCGATAATTATAGCCGACTTCGTCATGAACGAATTCCCACGGATGCGGCTCTTTGGCCGTTGTAGTGAGATGCCTGGCCTTTGCCGCAAGGATTTCATCGTTTGTGATGATCATGCCGCCACCGCCGGTTGTCACCGGTTTGTTGCCATTAAAACTTAAAATTCCAATATCCCCGAATGTTCCGGCATGTTGCCCCATGTAAAAACTGCCCAGCGCCTCGGCGGCGTCCTCGATGATTGGGATTTTATATCTTTGACAAATTTCAATAATCTGATCGATTCGCACCGGATGACCAAGGGTGTGCATGGGCACGCACGCGGCGATCTTTCTGCCGGTTATTTTATTGTAACACCTGCCATCTAACTTCAGGATGCCGTTGCTTATTAGAAAATCATTCAGTTCGTCCGGATCAAGTCCCAGGGTTGATCGTTCTACATCCACAAATACCGGCTGTGCGCTACGGTAGGAAATAGCATTGGCCGTAGCTACAAAAGTCAGCGGCTGGGTTATCACCTCATCCCCGGGCGACACATCGGCAAGCAGAAGGGCGACATGCAGCGCTGCCGTGCCGCTGGAAACAGCGACTGCATACTTTGCACCGGTGAGCTGCCGGATTTCATCTTCAAAACGACTGACATACTGTCCCACATAGGATACATAAGTTGTATCGATACAATCCATGAGATATTTTTTTTCATTCCCTGAAAACCGAGGTGCATGGAGCGGTACCGGATTTTCCGCCGGATAAAGGGATTTAATGAAGCCAACAATTTTTTCAAACATTATAGACATTCCATTTGTAGCGCCGTAGGTTTTCCTCATCCCTGAACCATGTAATGGTTTCCCGGATTCCCCGTTGCAGCGTATATTCCGGCTGCCACCCTGTCAATCTACGAATCTTTTCGTTACTGCCAAGCAGCCGCTCCACTTCGCTGTTTTCGGGCCGTACGCGTACATCCTCAGAGACGATCTTGGCCGCAGGGTTGATCTGTCCGATGATCTCGAGAGCAAGCTGCCCAATGGAAATTTCCTGTTGGGAGGCAATGTTTATTTCTTCACCAATCGTGGCTTTTGTCTCTGCAATCGCCATGAAACCATCCACGGTATCCTTGACATAGTTGAAATCGCGTGTTGGACGAAGGTTGCCCAGTTTGATTGTTGTTGAACCTGACAGCAACTGGGTAATGATGGTCGGGATGACTGCGCGAGCCGATTGGCGCGGCCCATAGGTATTAAACGGCCTGACAATAGTCACGGGAGTATTGAAGCTGCGATAAAAACTTTCTGCTATCCGGTCGGCCCCGATTTTGGTGGCGGAATAGGGTGATTGCCCTTGGAAGGGATGCTGCTCATCAATGGGGACATACCGTGCCGTTCCATAAACTTCAGAGGTCGATGTGACCAGCACACGCTTGCAGCCTGTATCGCGAGCCGCCTGCAGCACATTAAGTGTGCCTTTGATATTGGTATCCACATAGCTGTCCGGGGAGTGATAACTGAACGGAATGGCAATAAGTGCTGCCAGATGAAAAACCATCTCCATCCCCCGCGTGGCGTTTCTCACGCCATTGGGATCACGAACATCTCCCGGTAAGACATCAATCTTTTCCAGTTTTTCGGGCGGAAACGTATCCATCCAGCCCCAGCTATTGAAAGAATTGTACTGGACAAAAGCCCGCACCTGGCAGCCTTTGTCCAGCAATCCTTCAACCAGATGGCTGCCGATAAATCCATCGGCACCGGTAACGAGAATTTTTTTATCTTTTAGATTCACGACAGTCTTTTAAGGCCTTGTGATCGAATCTTTTGCAAACCCTAACACCATGTGGGAATATGTGATGGAGCTTTCAGGGGTCATGAATTAAGCAACGCTCAGCATCAGAACAAAATCTACAGAATACGCCAATTCGGTCGCTTCAGGAGCATATCACGACTTTCGGCAAATTCCTTGGCGCTCATCACCATGATGCGGATTTTTCGCTTGATCTCATTCTCCAGGCTGGGCCTCAAAGCCTGAATTTTATCCATAAACACGTCACCAATAATCAACACATCGATCAGGCCGCTGTCGCGCCCTTCGGCATAGTCATCGAGAGCATAAATAGCTTCGACATTCCCGAGATCATTAAGGATCTGCTCGACAATCTTATCGATGCCATAATACTTTTTTACGATAGAATTGATTTCGGGGAAGAAGGGATGGTTCGTATTGGCCTTGTAGAATATGGATTGCCCCCGTTGTTCTTTATCCAGGTATCCCGCATGGCTCAGATTGTCCAGCTCCTCCTTCAAGGCATTGGGGGTTAGATGAAACTCCCTCGCCAACTCGCGCAGGTAGCAGGATATCCCGGGATTCAGGAAGAGCTTCAGGAATAGATTGATCCGTGTTCTGGAAGTGAATAACTCGGTCAGCATGTTACTAACTGTTCACCTTATCTAAACGGATGTGTAAAAGGTTTGTATTTCTCGAAACAATCACGAATTTATCATTCCTGCGCAGTCGGAAACGACGGATAGAATGATGGGGATGACGGGTAGGCTGTTTTCAATGCTCCGCCCTGTCGATTACTCTTCAATCGATCAGGAATAGCAAGAATCCAAGGATTTCGGAGCATCTTGATCTATCAAAAACCTGCATTCAGAACTCGTATAGCTAAACTGGACATCTATGTCAAGAAAAAAATGAAGTGCTCTTTGGATGGGTAAGGAGGCGTTCTGATTTTTTATCGTCGCTCGATATGCCCTGACAGCGTCATCAAGGTGACCTTCCGTTCGATGAGCCATCCCTGTGCTGCAAGGGAGAAACCAGATTCGGGTTAAGTTTTGTCGCCGTCTGATATGCCTTGATCGCATCATCAAGGCGACCCTGTTTCTGATAAGCCAATCCCAGGTTGTAATGGGCGTCCGCATAATCCGGCTTGAGGTTTATCGATGTCTGGTATTCCCGGATCGCGTCATCAAGACGTCCCTGCTGATGATAAGCCGCCCCCAGGTTGCTATAGGCCCTGGCATGATCTGGTTTGAGTTTTATCGCCGCCTGGGACTCCCTGATCGCATCATCAAAACGCCCCTGTTGATGATAAACTTCCCCCAGATTGACATGGGGGGCAACCAGTGTCGAGTCAAGTTTCATGGCCGTCTGATATTGCCTGATCGCGTCATCGAAACGCCGCTGTTTATGATAAGCTTCCCCCAGATTGTAATAGGTATCCGCATGATCCGGCATGAGTTCAATTGTCTTCTGAAATGCTTTGATCGCATCATCAAAATGTCCCTTTTTGTGATAGGCTATACCCAGGTTTCTATAGCTCCAAGCATAATCCGGTTTTAGGTTTATCGTTGCCAGGAATTCCCTGATCGCATCATCAAAGCGTCCCTGTTCATGATACGCCACGCCCAGGTAAAAATGAGGTCGCGGCTTGTAGGGACTTTTCTTGACCACATCCTCCCAGAACGTCACCGCATCCCGCCAGACCATATTTCTTGCGTAGGCCGTCACTGATAAACTGATCACGGCCAGGATCATGACCAGTATGAACACTTTCGCCACCCCTTTTGTCGGAGCTGCCAGCCTCACTTGAACTAATGCTATGACCGACAGGATCGCCACGACAAATCCCACAGAGGGAAGATACAGCCTGTGCTCAAAAATGACATCCACAATAGGGATAATGCTCGATTCAACCGACAGGGTCACAAAAAACCAGAATATTCCAAAGGCAATCAGCCTCCACCAGAAACGGTCGGCCTGGTCTGATCTGAACGAACGGTAAAGCAGATAGACCCCTCCACAAAAAATACCCAGAAGAAACAAAAAAGACAAAACGATCGGCGCGGTGAAGAATGTTCTGTATACGGGATAATTATAATCAAGGTTCTGATGGATCGGCAAAAACAGCAACCGGATGTACGTCACAATGACCCGAAACTGTGTGTTCAAATAGTCCCACCGCGATACGTCCGCAATACCGGCCATCTTCGTTAATTCATCAATCCCGGCTGAACCTGCCCCCATTGATGCACCCTTCGTGATCATCATGGACAATGGAATAATAAGCATCGTCAGCAGCAGGGGAAGCAGGTAAAGGACCCGTTTCCTGATATCACCCCGCAAAAACATGAACTCATAAAGCAAAACCATCACCGGTAAGGTAAAGGTAATCTCTTTTGTCCTCATGGCCAGGACGGCGGAAAGGATCGCAGCCGCATAGAAGGCATAGCCTGCCTTCTTCGATGTCTCGGAACCCCTGGCCTTGATATACATGACCAGACAACCCAGATAAAACAGCGTCGCCAGAGAGGCCGCTCTCTGGGCAATATAGGTCACGGCCTGGGTCTGAACCGGATGGCTTACAAACACAAGGGCTGCAAACAACGGGATACATCGGTAAAAATCCGAAGTCTTTGAAATATCCTTCTGAAGACAGGCAGAAGCATAGGGCGTCCTGAAGGTAA
>JAPLJQ010000079.1 GCA_026388495.1 Deltaproteobacteria bacterium
GACCGATTGAACCGGTCTTTCTCATCATGATATCCTTATTCGATAATTCCCCTTTTGCGTAATTCAAAATAACATCTTGCACATGCTTCTACATCGGCGCTTGCATTATGACTATCCGTAAATTCCGTCTCAAATAACTGTAGATGTAACTCATTTAACGCGGGCCATTTATATCCCCTACCAGACGGTGAAGGAAGTTTACACCATGAGATAATTTTTGGTGTTTTCATTGTGCAGAATTTTTGTTTTTTTAGGAGATTCGTTTCCAGTTTGCACCGCATGAATTCAGTATTTACTATCGGCATATCAAAATCGAGATTGTGGGAAATGATTGTTGTTGCCTTCTCCACATCGGCATCGAATTGCGGGAGAACTTTATGCAACGACACCCCCTCTTTTTTTGCCCGCTCGGTCGTGATTCTATGAATCTTGGCAGAGTCCACGGGGATGGTGAAATCCGTGGGATAAATGATGAAACTGTTCAGGCTTTCCCGGTTGCCTTCAGTATCGTATAATGACCAGGCTAGCTGGACTACCCGCGGCCACTTTTCCATATTGTCTATGGCAGAGTATTTTGGGAGGCCGGTTGTTTCCGTATCGATAAAAAGAAGCATAATTCTCATTCATTTATAATCGTATTAGGTTTTACCCATAGGATTTCAGTAACCGGAATACCTTTCATAATTTTTATCTCCCATAAACTCAAGGTTCACTTGTTTCAGATCCACATCAGGTGACCCAATGCAACCCATTACTAAGAATATATTTCTCAATTCAGTCTTTTGCAATACATTGGGGTGGAGGTTTCGGAACGGAAAAATCCGGACAGAATTTTCACAAGGACAATTATTCCGGATGGAGCAGGGAAAAGAGATCCATAGACTTGCCCGCAACCTGTATCCCAACGGTATTTTTGTGAATGAATTAAGTTCCCCTGCTGCAGCTGCACGTACCCGCGATCTTCTGGATAATCCTGATACCAAAGTACTATTCGAAGCGACATTTCTTGCCGGAAATTACATTGCAAAGGCAGATATTCTCGTCAGGGGTGCAGGATCGTGGGAACTTATCGAAGTCAAATCCAGCGTGAATGCAAAGGAAGAATTGATCGATGATATGGCCTATACAACGCTGGTTGCACAGGTCGCCGGTTTTTCCCCGTCCACGATAAGCCTCATGCTCATTGATAAAAATTATCGTCTTGGTATGCCCAATGAGCAGCTTTTTGTAAAGACCGATATGACAAAGCAGGTTCTTGCAAGGGTTGAAGAATTTATGACTGTTATTGATCATATCGATTTTGTATCCAGTACTCATGAAGAACCGGAACCAGAACTGACATACAACTGCAAACAATGCGAGTACTTCAGTGAATGTCTTGGAGAAGGTGTCCAATCACATATTTTTGATATTCCAAGGATAAAGCAGGAGGCAGTTGAACGGCTTATTGCATTGGGTATCACCGCAATCCGGGATATCCCGGATAGTTTTTCATTATCTGACAACCAGAGGCGGGTGGTCGAATGTGTCAGCAGTGGAACAATGCAGGTTGACCCCGCTCTCCGGCAAAAATTAGAAAGGATCCGCTGGCCTGTGTTTTACCTTGATTTTGAGACAATGATGACTGCGATTCCACTCTGGCCGGATATTGCA
>JAPLJQ010000082.1 GCA_026388495.1 Deltaproteobacteria bacterium
CGTCTGTGTGATCATGCTGAAGATTTCCCTGTTGTTATCTGTTCCCCTTTCATCGCGTCCGATCGCTATCTTTTTGATGCCTCTTGCGGGGCGGTGCTCCCTTGTCGTCATGATGACGGTCCTTCCCTATGTCCGGAGCGAGGGGGGGCTGGCAACCCTGTTTGTGAAAAGCCGCTCGAGGATTCATGCCCTCTGGGCCGCTTTATTTCTCGTTATCGCTGCAGCCCTGACGGCTCAATGGATGGGTTTTGCAGCAGGTCTTGTCACGCTTGCCGTGGCGGCCCTGTGCGCCTTGTACAGTTTTCGAAAGATCGGGGGTTATACGGGCGATACGCTGGGCGCCGCCTGTGAAATTGCGGAGATTGTCCCGGTGCTGGTTGCAGTCGCATGGGGCCATGGAGAATATTATTGAATGGAAAGGTGCATGGAGCGTGATCGTATGACGACACTCGGGCATGGAGGAAATATAAAACATCTGGCGAAGATTTCGGGGCGGCCTGCCGGGGACATTCTCGATTTTTCCGCTAATATTAACCCTTTGGGTCCTCCTGAATGGGTCCTTTCTCTTATCAGCGCCCGGTTCCGTGATATGGAACATTATCCTGACCCGGATTGTTCGTCCCTTATTGAGGCGATGACGGAACGTTACGGCGTCAGCCGGGATCAGCTCATCGTCGGGAACGGTTCGACGGAAATCCTTTATCTTCTTCCCCGCGTTCTTTCCTCCCGCCTTGCCGTGATTCCTGTTCCTTCCTATCTGGATTATACCAGGGTTGCCAGGCTGACGGGCCTTCCCGTGAAAACCATCCCATTGAAAGAGGAAAAGGCATTCAAACCGGACCTCGAGGACATTGCCGCGTTACTTGCCGAAGATTGCATGGTCTTTCTGGGGCAACCCAATAACCCCACGGGAATTCTTTATGAGACTAACGGCCTGAGAGCCCTTGCCCGGAAACATCCTTCCGCCATATTCGTTGTGGATGAGGCTTTTGCCGATTTTGTAGAGAACATGGACAGCATCATATGCAATCGGCCGCCCAATGTCGTTGTTCTGCTTTCATTGACGAAAATCTTTGCCATGCCCGGCCTCAGGCTGGGATGTGCCGTAGCTGATGCAGACATCATCCGGCGTCTGAAGGAAATACAGCCGCCCTGGTCCGTCAATGCCTTTGCCCAGATGGTAGGCGAGTATGCATTGAGGGACCGGGATTATCTCAACAAAAGCAGAAGCCATGTTTCCGAACAGCGGCAACATCTGATCGACCGTCTGCTTGTCATGGGGTGTTTTACCGTCTACCCCGGTGCGGCGAATTACCTTCTTGTGAGGATCGACCGCACGGGTGTAGGTGCATCGGCCATAGCAGCGAAACTGCTTGCCGATGGGATCGCCATCCGCCTGTGTCAAAACTTTGAGGGTCTGGATGAGAGGTTCTTCCGGATTGCCGTCAGAACGGAATGGGAAAACTCAACATTACTGGCATCCCTTGCAAAGATTATGGACTAACCACCATGCCCGGCACGGGCACAACGAAGGATGAAAATCACCCCCACCCCTCCCTCCCCCGTCAAGGGGGAGGGATACTAGGGAGGGGGGCATTTTCATATAAAACGTTCGAAATCCCCGCTGGTTTCCCCACCCGGTGAAGTTAATCGGGCGTTTCGCCCTTTTCATGGAGACGCCCCTTAGAAATATTTTCCGGAATCAACAACTGGCGGGGATGGTGATGGTTGTCACTGTTCTGTCGGTTACAATACTTTCAGCATATGGGTTGATCCGGGGTGCGGGATTTCTCCATCCTTTCGTGGCCGACGTCATTTCCGTCATGCTGCTCTATACCACCTTTGCGGCCAGGGATCTGGCCGGGCACAGCCTGGACGTTTATCAGGAATTAAAAAGCGGAAATTTAGAGGCGGCGCGAAGGAAGGTTTCCCTGCTGGTAGGACGCGACACCGACAATCTTGACGAACGGGAAGTCGTCCGGGCGACACTGGAGAGTGTCGCAGAAAATACCGTAGATGGTGTCACTGCCCCTCTTTTCTTTGCAGTCCTTGGGGGTCCTCTGGGCGCCATTCTTTATAAAGCCGTCAATACCCTCGATTCAACATTCGGATACAAAAATGAACGCTACAGAGCTTTTGGCTGGGCCTCGGCCAGGCTGGATGACCTGGCGAACTACATTCCCGCGAGATTGACAGCCCTTCTGATCCCTGTGGCCGCTGTGATCCTGAGACTTAAGCCTCTGAATGCTTTCCGGATGCTTTTCCGCGACGGGCGGAAGCATCCCAGTCCGAATTCAGGTCTCGCGGAGGCTGCTGTAGCCGGCGCTCTCGGTGTTCAACTGGGAGGATTGAATTACTATTTCGGCCGGCCCTCAGAGAGACCCACCATCGGGGACCCCTTAAGGGAAATAAAAAAAGAAGATATTTACAGGGTCAACATCCTGATGTTTGTTACACTGATCCTGTCTGCAATTTTGTTTCTGGGATTCAGGTTGATGCTTCTGTGAACATGATGAAAAAAAGAATGGATATTTACAATGAACTGTATTATAAATTCGCTTACGTTATGTAAATTACCAACTTTATAAGGATTATCCCTAAATCAAGACCTTTGAATTCTGTGAAAATATCACCACCCTGTCATTCCCGCGGAGACAGGAATCCAGTGAACTCCGCATGTTATGGATGCCCGTTTTACAGGAATGATAAGAAAGAGGAAACGTCAATGGTCTTGAAGGGCCCCAAGAGGTGTGTATGAGATTTGATATAGCTAAAGACGGCAGTGGTCTGGTTTATGAAATCCGTCAGATTGTGGAGGTGGCCAAAAAGCTGAAAGAGTACGGTATTGAGGTCACCTGGGAAAACATAGGGGATCCCATCCATAAAGGGGAAAAGATCCCCGACTGGATGAAAGATGTCCTGACGGGGATCTTGCAGGAGGATCTTTCCTATGGATACAGCCCCACCAAGGGAGTTGATGAGACAAGGGAATTCCTGGCAGATCGTGTGAACAAGGCAGGCAAAGCACAGATTACGCCGGAAGACATCATCTTCTTCAACGGTCTGGGTGACGCCATAGCCCGGGCGTACAGCGCTATTCGCGTTGATGCCCGGATCATTATGCCTGAGCCGACCTATTCCACACATCTTCTGGCGGAAGTGCTTCATGCCTCTTTTCCTCCCAATACCTACCGGATGAATCCGTATCGTGACTGGTCTCCCGACATCCGTGAACTGGAGCAGAAGGTGAGAAGCTATAGGTCCATTGTAGGGATTCTGGTAATCAACCCGGATAACCCCACCGGGTTCGTCCACAGCCCGGACACCCTGAAACAGATCGTGGAAATAGCGAGGGAATACGACCTTTTCCTCATATTCGATGAAACGTACATCAATATCGTCTATAACGGCAAGAAAACAACGCCTCTGTCGGATATCATCGAGGATGTTCCCGGGATCAGCATGAAAGGCATCTCCAAGGAGTTTCCCTGGCCTGGCGCCCGGTGCGGCTGGATGGAGGTGTACAATGTCCATAAGGATGAAAAGTTTGAACGTTATTTCAATACCATTGTAAATCAGAAGATGTCCGAGGTCTGTTCCACGACGCTGCCCCAGATGGCGATTCCCAAGATCATTACCCATCCCGAGTATGAAAAATACTTGAATGACAGAATTCGCCACTATGAGAGGCTTTCCAACATTGCATACAATGCTTTCAAGGATGTGCCCTATCTCATCGTCAACAGGAGCAATGGCGCTTTTTACATGTCCATGGTGTTCAACGAAGCTTCCCTTAACGACAGGCAGACATTGCCCATTGAGCAGCCGGAGATCAGACATTATGTCGAAAAACTGGTATCCGAAAGGATAGAGTTTGATAAACGTTTTGTGTATTATCTCCTCGGTTCGACGGGCATCTGTGTGGTGCCCCTGACGTCCTTTTTCACGTCCGTGCCCGGTTTCAGAATGACGTTGCTCGACAGAGACGAGGATAAGTTTGAATATATTGTAAAAACCCTTGCCGAAAAAATCGTCCAGTATATCGAGTCTGCAAAATAGCGGGTTGGATTGCATGATCATGGGCCGGAGGACGAAAATCGAACCCAACCCGACCCTGCCGAGGGACCAAAACCGAGCAAAAATTTGGCATGAAGTTTCAGGCTCATCAAAAATATGTAATAATATCAAATAGATATATAAGATTATTTACGCGTAAATAATCTTTATTTTCAATAAAAAAGCCATTCCCGC
>JAPLJQ010000075.1 GCA_026388495.1 Deltaproteobacteria bacterium
CACATAACCCGCTGAATAGCGCGCACCATTCAGAGCATCGCATCCTTCCGGGGGCTCAATCATGGTCGCTCCCCGTCATCAAGAACCGACAACAGATGTCGCAAATAGTATTTGTTAAAGATTATACCGGGTAGTTCAACCCGCAGAAGAGCAATCTGATCGGCATCTGTCACCATTTTCAGATCTGCCGCAAGTTGGTGGAACTGTTGTCTCCCCCGGATCCCGTGCTGCCGGATATCCGCGATAAGTGCCTGAATATCTTTCAGTGTAAACAGAGACAGTTCCCCGGCTGTAACAAGGGAAGCGACAGTTTCGTCCGAGTCAAGGTGATACAAGCACCTGAATGCCGCGATTTGCTTTGGCGTGAGATTTTCATTCCCTGCCGCATCAGCGACAAGGATAGCGGCTTCACGCGACGTTGGAACTATTACCATGCTCGCGTCCCTCATCGAAGATTTCAAAATCAAGATCAAACAAGATGCCACTTCCCGGTCTGGATAGCCACCTCAGCCGCCGCACGGTGTAGCGGCGACAGGTGTTCAAGAGTTTCCCGGTCGATGGTGAATCCGTATATCGGCCGGGGCTTAGGCAAAGTTGATAGTTCAGAAATGGCAAAATTATCCATGTCTGCCCTTCCTTTTCGGGTTGGGCGACGGTGCACCGGATGAACTTGCTGGCGCTAGCTCAATTCCGGTGCATTCTTGTCTTTTCAATTTGTTTTTGATACCTTCTACAAGAACCTGGGTCATGTTGATCCCCTGTTCTTTTGCTGCCTGTTTGAGATCATAGGGAATCTGAAGACAGGTATTCTGGAAAAATTGTTCTTTTCGAATAACAATTACCATCTTTTCTCTCCGAACCCATGACGGGACTGTAAGTAATCTGATGGATTGTTATATATGGCACATATGATCACATATGATATTATGAATCATAGTATAGAATTTTCAGAAAATGAACTGGCTGTAATAAACCAAATAGCCAGATCCTCAGTTCCTGTGTCTGCCTGGAAGATACACAAAACACTGGAAAAAGATTATTCAACCATCCATAAGGCGTGTAAAAAATTAATTGATCGTGGTTTGTTGGAGACTGTGACGGGGACGAATGATAAAAACGCCAAAAAAAATGTTTTACGGTTCACTCTCTGTGGTTTTTGCCTGTTTGTCACACAAAGTGAATTGTTTCGCACGCTCGGTCACGAATTATCGATACACCCGGACGGCGGTAAAACGATGGGAGAATACGCAAAGGTTGATGACCATATGAAAATTTTAAAAAGTCCTTATGTTAGGCGAATATCCCCCCGATATATTCAATGAAATAATCACCATCATTAAAAAATCAGAAAAAGGGCGACCAATAATAAAAGAATATTTAAAAAATGAATTGACAGGATACGAAATATCAAAAAAAATCGATAAATTATTGTGAAGTCTTCACGCTGATCCGTTCGCCTGAAGAGCGATAATCTGGTTCTGGAGATCTTTGATCTGTTTTTTCATCACCGCAAATTCCGGTAAGAGCTCTGCCTGTTCTGTTGCTACCATAACCTTCTCGCGTGCTTCTTCTGTGAGTTCAAGGCCACAGACCGGGCACCACGGGTGAGTGGGTCCGGCAATCGTGCCGCACCGGGGGCACTGCCGGGGTTCCAGAACTTTTGATTTTGGCTTGCCCTCAATCTGCACACCGGCTAACCGTGCCATCTCTATCCTGACATCCGAGGGCCCGACATGCGAATAGCACTTGTCCATCATGATCGTGGAGGTGTCCCCCCATCCGAGCAGTTTGATCATACTTTCCTGGCATCCGTCCTGGATAAGGTGTGTTATCTTCGAGTGCCGGAACAGGTGCGGCGTGATCTTCCTCGTAATGCTGGCACGCTTTGCGATAATCCTAATCTGTTTAGCAACTCCTGCATACTGGAGCTGGTTCCTGCCGGTCCGGCTCCGGCCCCCGCCGGATGTCAGGAATACAAAGTTCTCCCCGGCAGGCTCTCCCGGATAATCATTTTTCCATGCTGAGAGATATTGCCGTGCCATGAATAACGGGATAAGCCGTGTTTTCTCTGTCTTGAACTTCACCGTAACGGTCGCATCGACATCAGTGAATTGGACCTGGTTCCATCGCAGGGTTCCCAGTTCCCCGACACGGAGGGCCCCGTCATACAAAACACTGATGATCGCCCGGTCCCTGCTGTTCTGGCAGGCTTTCAACATCGCATGGATCTCTTCTTTGGTGAACAGATCTTCAGCCTTTTTTGTATCGTAACGGTAAGCTGGCGGGGAAATGTCCCCCAGTTTCTTCTCAGGGATTGCAGAGTATCAGTTCTCGACCATCCACAAGAAAATCCGTTTCATGAACCGGACAAAATCGGCGATCGTGTTCGCTTTGTACCGGGGGGTCCCGTCCGGTTTTAGCGCCGTCTCAAGACCTTCACGCGCGGCATAAACATCTTTTATCGTACACTCCCGGAATGGTTTTGGAAAAAACTCCCGGAGATGGATCAGAGTAACGGTGAGTTTGAAACATCGTGAAGCGGTGATTTTTTTATTGACCGCTTTTGTTTCCTGAACGAATTCAAGAATGAGATCTGCA